>NZ_JARHXQ010000049.1:0-4911 GCF_029222765.1 Arthrobacter sp. Cr_A7
AGGACGTTGCCCCAAGTATGACTATCCCCAGCCCTCTGTTGTCGCGCCCTGGTGCCGTTGAGGCGGCCGGCGCGGACGCCGGCGTCGCCTCCCACTACGGCGAGCCCCTGCGCGAGCAACGGGCACTCGCAGCCGGAACCGCCGTCGTCGACCTTTCCCACCGCGGTGTGGTCACCGTCAGCGGCCCGGACCGGCTGAGCTGGCTCAACACCCTGTCCTCCCAGCAGGTCACCAACCTGGCGCCCGGGGAGTCCAGCGAACTGCTGCTCCTGAGCGTGCAGGGCCGCATCGACTTCGACGCCCGGGTGGTGGACGACGGCGGGACCACCTGGCTGATCGTCGAGGGCGCCGAAGCAGCGCCGCTGGCAGAGTTCCTCAACAGGATGAAGTTCATGCTGCGGGTGGAGGTGGCTGACGTTTCGAACGACTGGGCCGTGGTGGGCAGCACCAAGGCCGTTCCCGAATGGTCCGGCCTGCTGGCCTGGCAGGACCCGTGGCCGCACGTCAGCGCCGGTGGCTTTTCCTACGCCACCGTCTCCGAGGAACGCCACCCCGGCCTGGAGCGGCCCTGGTTCGAATACCTCGTTCCCTCGTCCGCCCTGGAAGAGACGGTTGCCGGGCGGCCGCTTGCCGGCGTCCTGGCCGCCGAGGCGCTCCGCGTCGCGGCCTGGCGTCCCCGCATCGGCGCGGAAACGGATGACAAGACCATTCCGCACGAGCTGGACCTGCTCCGCACGGCAGTGCACCTGGCCAAGGGCTGCTACAAGGGGCAGGAAACCATCGCCCGCGTCCACAACCTGGGGCACCCGCCGCGGCGCCTCGTCTTCCTGCAGCTGGACGGATCGCAGCACACCATGCCCGCCGCCGGAAGCGCGGTCCTGGTGGGCGACCGCAAGGTGGGCGCCGTCACGTCCGTGGCGCAGCACTACGAAATGGGCCCGGTGGCCCTGGCAGTCATAAAGCGTTCCGTCGCTTCGGATGAGATACTGACGGTCCTGGACGGGGACGAGCCGTACACCGCCAGCCAAGAACTCATCGTCGCCCCCGACGCCGGCCAGGTGGTGGGGCGCCAGACCGGATTCCTCAGGGGGCCACGCTGATGACTGACAACGCCGCACCAACGGCAGGGCCCGACGACGACGCCGTCGCCCTCGCGCACACGCTCTTCCAGGGGGCCAGGGAAGGCAACACGGAGCTGCTCCGCGCCTATCTCGAAGCGGGGGCCCCGGCCACCATGACCAATGCCGCGGGGGATTCCCTCCTGATGCTCGCCGCCTACCACGGCCACGTGGACACGGTGCAGCTGATCCTGCAGCATGGCGCCGAAGCCGATACGGCTAATGACCGGGGGCAGACGCCCCTCGCCGGAGCCGCGTTCAAGGGCTACACGGACGTGGCCCGGCTGCTGCTCGATGCCGGCGCTGATCCGGACGCCGGGTCGCCGTCCGCACGGGCGGCGGCACAGATGTTCGCCCGCCAGGAGATCCTCGACCTCCTGGGCTAGCCTTTCCCGGGTCCGCCCGGCAGCCGACGACTTTTGAAGGATGACCGAGTGGAAAACGTAGCAAAGCCCTGGCCGGCCCTGTGGTCACTGGTGATCGGGTTCTTCATGATCCTGATCGACAGCACCATCGTGTCCGTCGCAAATCCGGTGATCATGGAGGGCCTGGGCGCGGACATCAACTCGGTGATCTGGGTGACCAGCGCCTACCTGCTGGCGTACGCGGTTCCGCTGCTGATCACCGGCAGGCTCGGCGACCGGTTCGGGCCCAAGAAGCTCTACCTCCTGGGCCTGGTGGTGTTCACCCTGGCATCGCTGTGGTGCGGTCTTGCCGGAAACGTGGAGACCCTCATCGCCGCCCGCGTCCTGCAGGGCCTCGGCGCGGCCATCATGACACCGCAGACCATGGCTGTCATCACCCGGATCTTCCCGCCGGACCGGCGCGGCGCGGCGATGTCCATCTGGGGTGCCACCGCCGGCATGGCGACGCTCGTCGGGCCCATTCTGGGCGGCGTCCTGGTGGACGGGCTGGGCTGGGAGTGGATCTTCTTCATCAACGTGCCCATCGGCATCGCCGGCTTCCTCCTGGCGCTGCGCAACGTTCCCACCCTCAGTACCCACCCGCACAGGTTCGATCTCCCCGGCGTGGTGCTCAGCGCCGTCGGGCTGTTCCTCCTGGTGTTCGGCATCCAGGAAGGCGAGACCTACAACTGGGGCATCATCGCCGGGCCGGTCAGCGTCTGGGGCCTCATCATCGCGGGCTTGGTGGTGCTGACGGGCTTTGTGGTGTGGCAGCGGTTCAACAAGGGCGAACCCCTGCTGCCGCTGGGGCTGTTCCGGGACCGAAACTTCTCCCTCGCCAACCTCGGGATCACCATGGTGGGCTTCACCGTGACTTCGTTCGGCCTGCCGCTGATTTTCTACTACCAGATGGTCCGGGGCCTGACTCCCACGCAGTCCGCCCTCCTGATGGTGCCCATGGCCCTCATCTCGGGAGGCCTGGCGCCGGTGGTGGGAAAGATCGTGGACCGGGTCAACCCCAAGTACCTCGCGGCGGGAGGCCTTGTCCTCATGGCAGTGGCCTTGTCCTGGAACGCCCTGCTGATGCAGCCCGGGACGCCCATCCTGCTGTTCCTGCTGCCCAGCGCCGTCCTGGGCTTCGCCAACGCCGGGATCTGGGCTCCCCTGAGCACCACAGCCACCCGGAATCTTCCGCCGCGCCAGGCCGGTGCAGGCTCGGGCGTCTACAACACCACCCGGCAGTTCGGTGCGGTGCTGGGCAGCGCGGCCATCGCCGTGCTGATCCAGGCACGGCTGGCGGCCGAGCTTCCCGCCGGAGGACCTGGCGGACCCGCCGGTGAGGGCATGGCATTGGGCGGGACACTGCCCGAGGCCCTGCACAGCGGATTCTCGACGGCGATGAGCCAGTCCATCCTGCTGCCCGCGGCGGTGGTCCTGGTGGGCGCGGCGGTGGCGCTGTTCTTCGCCAAACCCCAGCCGGTCCGGGGCTGGGGCGCCGGTGCGCCGGCGTCAGCCAAGGTGGACGCTGGTCTGGATTCCGCCGGCTGACAGGCCCAGCTTCCGGGCCAAAGCCAGGGAGCCTGTGTTGCTCACGTCCGTGCGCCACTGCAGGGTCAGCCCCGCGGCAAGCGCCTCGTGGGCTGCGATGGATGCAGCCAGGGACCCCAGCCCCTGCCGCCGCCACTCCGGATCCACCAGGACGCCCAGGTGCGCCAGCAGGCCTTCCCACTCGGAGTACGCGCCGCAGGCAAGGGGGACCCGCCGTCCGTCCACCTCATGGACGATGGTGTAGCGGTTCTCCAGGTCTGAGAGGCCCACCTCGTTGACGTCGTCCGGCGGGCACCGGCCCTCCAGCTCGATGGCCTCGGGGTTGCCGTGCGAAACGGTCATCTCCTCGGACGGCTGCTGCAGGGGCAGGTCGTCGGCAAAGAAGAGGGCAGCAGCCCCCAGGCCGTGCCCGCCATGGGACCGGGTGAGGGTCAGAAGCGTGACATGCTGCGCCATCTCCTCATCAGGGATGCGGTCCGCCGCGTCGATGACCCACTGCGGCCCGATGAGCGCTGAACTGCCAAACAGCCGCACGAACTCCACGGTCCGCGCCGACTCGTCCGCCCGCACAATGCGTTCTCCGGAGGCCAGCGCAGTGCTGAAAGCGTCATCCGCAAGCCCCAGGCGGCGCGCCCAGGCGAGCTGGATGATGGCAGCGGAACCGGGGTCAAGTGTCATGTTCCCAGCCTAGGACGGGCAGGAACCCCAACCGAACAGGACACTTTAGCCGAACAGGACGGCGGCTTCGTCGTAGCGCTTTTGCGGGACCGTCTTGAGCTGGCCCAGGGCTTCCTGGAAGCCGACGTGTTCGATGTCCGTTCCCTTCAGGGCCACCATGGTGCCCCAGAAGCCTTCCACCACGGAGTCGATGGCGGCCATGCCGAGCCGGGTGGCAAGGACGCGGTCGAAGGCGGACGGTACGCCGCCGCGCTGGATGTGGCCCAGGATGGTGGCGCGGGTTTCGATGCCGGTGCGGGCTTCCAGTTCGGGGGCGAGCTGGTCGGCGATGCCGCCCAGGCGGGGCCGGCCGAACGTGTCCAGGCCGCGTTCGGAGTGCGGGGTTTCCATGTGCTCGGGCACGAACCCTTCGGCCACGACCACCAGGGGTGCGCGGCCGCGGGCGTGGGCTTCCTTCACCCATTCGGTGATCTGGTCGATGCTGACCTTCTGCTCCGGGATGAGGATGGCGTGGGCGCCGGCGGCCATGCCGGCGTGCAGCGCGATCCAGCCCACGTGCCGGCCCATGACTTCGGCGATCATGCAGCGGTGGTGGGATTCGCCGGTGGTGCGGAGCCGGTCGATCGCTTCGGTGGCGATCTGGACGGCGGTGTCGAAGCCGAAGGTGTAGTCGGTGGCGTCGAGGTCGTTGTCCACGGTCTTGGGCACGCCGACGATTTTCAGGCCGGCGTCGGTGAGGCGCTTGGCGGCGGCCAGGGTTCCCTCACCGCCGATGGCAATGATGGCGTCGATGCCCAGGCGTTCCATGTGGGCTTTGATGACCTCGGGGCCGCCGCCGTTGTCGAAGGGGTTGGTGCGGGAGGTGCCAAGGATGGTGCCGCCCTGTTTGGCGATGCCGCGGACCATGGTGCGGGGGATGTCGATGATGTCGCCCTCCACCACGCCGCGCCAGCCGTCGAGGAATCCGACGAACTCGTGGCCGTGAATGGCGATGCCTTTGAGTACGGCGCCGCGGATGACCGCGTTCAGTCCGGGGCAGTCGCCACCGCTAGTGAGGATTCCAATTTTCATGTTTCGGCTCAAATCCTGGGAGAGGGTTTACTGGCAGAGCGCCACGCTGAGCTCACCTAGAAGTGTAGTGCGAGGTGTGGGGTACGACACAA
>NZ_JARHXQ010000004.1:0-19551 GCF_029222765.1 Arthrobacter sp. Cr_A7
AACCTCAGTCACGGCTCGCTCCGGAGCAACTTTCCAAACTTACCGGCTGGCTTCCAACTTGTCAAACCGGCGTCCCGCAACCATCTTCACCCTGAGGCGTTGTGGTCGGTTTTTCCGCCTGACTCCGTGGAGCAGCGCGGAAATAAACTCTACCACCACTTGCCCGGGAAGGCCAACTCCACCCGGCAGGCCCTCCCCCGCCGCCAGCGGCTGGGCATGAAAAAGCCCGGAATCTCGCGGATCCCGGGCTCCTCCATAGCGTCCAAACAAACTAGGCCGTTCCGGCTGCTCCTGGCTTGGCCGCCGACGGCTTGGCTGCCCCCGGCTTGAAGTAGGAAGCACCCAGCGGCGGCAATGTGACGGTCAACGTGGCCGGCTGCCCGTCCTGGCCCTCACCCGAGGCCTTGAGCTCACCGTCATTGAGGACGCCGGAGCCGCCGTAGGTGGTGTGGTCCGTGTTCAGCACTTCGGTCCAGGCGCCAGCCGTCGGGACTCCCAGCGTGTAGCCCACGTGCGGGGCTCCCGAAAAGTTGATGGCACAGACGAGCGGGTTGCCGTCGGTGTCCCACCGGATGAAGGACAGGACGTTGCGGTCCGCATCTCCCCCGTTGATCCACTGGAAACCACCGGGCTCGTTGTCCCGGGTGTAGAGGGCCGGGGTGGACTTGTACAGCTCATTGAGGTCCTTGGTCAGGAGCTGCAGGCCCTTGTGCGCCGGAATGTCCGCAAGCCACCAGTCCAGGCCGTGCTGCTCGGACCATTCGGCTTCCTGGCCAAATTCGGTGCCCATGAAGATGAGCTGCTTGCCCGGGTGCGCCCACTGGTACGCGAGGAAGGCCCGCAGGTTGGCGAGCTGCTGCCAGCGGTCACCCGGCATCTTGCGGAGCATCGAGCCCTTGCCGTGCACAACCTCATCGTGGCTGATGGGCAGCAGGAAGTTTTCGGTGAACGCGTAGACCATGGAGAACGTCACAGTGCCGTGGTGCCACTTGCGGTTTACAGGATCCTCGGAAGCGTACTTGAGGGAGTCGTGCATCCAGCCCATGTTCCACTTGAGGCCGAAGCCCAGCCCGCCGTGGCTGGTGGGTGCCGTCACGCCGGGGAACGCCGTGGATTCCTCGGCGATCATGACCGCACCGGGGTGCGTCTTGTACACCGTCGCGTTGACTTCCTGCAGGAAGGAGATGGCTTCCAGGTTCTCCCGGCCGCCGAACCGGTTGGGCTGCCACTGCCCGTCCTGGCGGGAGTAGTCGAGGTACAGCATGGAGGCGACGGCATCCACCCGCAGTCCGTCGATGTGGAACTCATCCAGCCAGTACAGCGCGTTCGCCACGAGGAAGTTGCGCACTTCGGTGCGGCCGAAGTCGAAGATCAGCGTGCCCCAGTCGGGGTGCTCGCCGAGGTTGGGGTCGGCATGCTCGTACAGGGCTTCGCCGTCGAACTGCGCAAGAGCCCAGGAGTCCTTGGGGAAGTGGGCGGGGACCCAGTCCAGGAGCACGCCGATGCCCGCCTGGTGCAGGGTGTCCACAAGGTAGCGGAATTCGTCCGGGTGCCCGAACCGGGAGGTCGGTGCGAAGTAGGACGTGACCTGGTAACCCCAGGACCCGCCGAACGGGTGCTCGGCGACCGGCATGAACTCCACGTGCGTGAACCCCAGCCACTTGACGTAGTCCACCAGTTCCTTGGCCAGTTCGCGGTAACCCAGCCCCAGGCGCCAGGATCCGAGGTGCACTTCGTACACGCTCATGGCCGAGTTGTGCGGGTCCCGCTGGGCGCGGGCCTCCATCCATTCGTCGTCCTTGAAGGCGTAGGAGGGTTCCACCACCTTGGATGCGGTCAGCGGGGGAACCTCGGTGCCGAAGGCAAGGGGATCGGCTTTCTCCACCCAGTAACCGGACCTGGTCCTGATTTCGAATTTGTAGCACGCCCCTGCCAAAACGCCGGGTACGAAGATTTCCCAGACGCCCGAGGAACCCAAGGAGCGGAGCGAGTGCTCGCGTCCGTCCCAGCCGTTGAAGTCACCCTTGAGCCGGACGGCCTGCGCGTTGGGCGCCCACACGGCGAACGAAACACCGTCCACATCACCCAGCGACGATTTGTAGTGCTGGACGTGCGCGCCCAGGACCTCCCACAGCTTCTCGTGCCGGCCCTCGTTAATCAGGTGCAGGTCCACTTCACCCACGGTGGGCAGGTACCGGTAGGGTTCATCAACCGTTACGGGTTCAGCGCCGGGATAGGTGACGGACAAGCGGTAGTCCGGAACGTGGCCTTGCTGGAGCGGTTCCAGGACGGCCGCCCACACCCCGTGCGCCTCATGCTCCATGGGAACCTCGCCAGCCGCGGTGATGACGGTGACTGCTTCCGCGAGGTGCTTTACGGTGCGGATGGTGACGTGGCCGTAGTCGTCCAGGTGTGCACCAAGGACGGAGTGGGGGGCGTGGTGTTCACCGTTCGCGATCCTGCCCAGGATGCCGTCATCTACGTGCAGCGGCACTCCCGGCCGGTCAGTTCGTGCTGAGCCTGTCATTTCGTTACCTTCCGATGCTGCCCCGGCCTGGTGGCCGGAGCTGTTACCGCTAAGGAGCCGCCTGGAGGCATTCACTGGTATTGCCAGCCAGTCGGGCCTGTTACGCATTTCATAAACTACTTCGTAGAGCGCCTTGTCCAGCCACAATGCCACAAAGAGCGGCGAGTTCCTGTCCACGGTGCCGGGCGTGACCCCTGCGTACCCTTCGAGGAACGCGTCGGCGCAGTCATCAACCCAGGACGCGGGCACGTGGGCACCTTCCTGCTCGCGCTGGGCCGCCCCTGCTGCGTAGTCAAAGGACCTGAGCATGCCGACGACGTCGCGCAGGGGAACATCGGGGACGTTCCGTTCGGCGATGGGCCGCATGGGCTCGCCCTCGAAGTCGAGGATGGCCCACCGGGCGCCCCCGCCAGCCGTGCCGGCGGCCTGCGGGACCTGAAGGATCTGGCCGAGGTGCAGGTCGCCATGGATGCGCTGCAGCGGGCCGGCGGGTACGCCGTCGAGGCCGTCCAGCAGTGCATTCAATGGTTCGTCGTAGGGCCCGACGGCGGGACCGGCTTCCGTCCATGCCTGGCGGACGCGCTGGGCTACTCCGGGCCCGATCACCTTCCCGGCTTCGCTTTCGGCTGACTGCCCGAGTGCTTCAGCCAGGCGCCGGTGGACGGTGGCGGTGGCCGCACCCAGGGCGCGGGCCTCGGCGGTGAAGTCCGTCCCTGACCGGGCGGCATCTACGGCAAGGCGCCAGGCATCCCGGCCACCGGCCAGGAACTCATGGGCCACCGCGAGTTCGCCCTGGACGTGGCGGGTGCCCGTATCGCCGGAGGCCGTCCTGCCCTGCGCCATCCATTCCCCGCGGACCCAGCCAAGGGTGGCCGGCACTTCGGAGGTCCCGGCGGACGTCAGCGCGGCACCCACTTCGACTTCGGGGTTTGTCCCTTCGGAGAGGACCCGGAAGAACTTCACGATGGCGGCCGACTCGCCGTCGTCCACGATGACGGAACTGTTGGACTGCTCACCGGACAGGACCTTCACCACGCCGCGGGCGGTGGGCAGCCGGTAGCTTCCGGGCACCTTGTAGCCCGTCGCCGTGCCGCTGGGAGCCTTGGACTCCTGCCGGATCAGTTCCAGCCAGCCGCCGACAAAGTCGGGATCGTGGACCGCATCATAGACCCAGGGCCGGGACGGGTCCGTCCCTGCGGCCTTGCCAACAAGGGCCCGCTCCATCCCGGCCGCGGGCGCCGGGCGGAAGCTCAGCGGGACCTGGACTACGGCGGTGCGCCGGCTTCCGTCGGCACCACGGGTGGTGACATTGAGCAGGAAGACGGCCAGGGCGGCGTGCCGGGAGGGATCGTCCAGTCCCAGGCTGCCTGCCTGGGACATGTCGAAATCCGGTGTCTTGACGGGGAACCAGCGTTGCCTCGGAAGCCATTCCTTGAGGAGCGCGGTCAGGGCGGGGGTGAGGATGGGCTGGTTCATCTCAGTTCTCTATCGACAGGATGGGCATGGCCTGGGTATAGGGCGACGACGGGTTGGAAGCCGCAGACCGGAGGCGCAACCAGAAGAAATCGTGGCTGCCCAGGGTCAGCGTCAGCGTGCCGTCGTCATTGATTCCGGGGAACGTCTGGCCGCCAAAGACGTCGCGCAGTCCGCGGCCGGCATACTCCGGAACCCGGAGCCTGGCGGCCACCGGGTGCTGGGAGAGGTTGAAGGCGCACAGGATGGTCTCGGCGTCTGCACCGGCGGCATTGCCCTCCGGCAGTTCGCGAAGGTAGGCAAGGACGGCGTCGTGGTCGGCTTCCACATGCTTGAACCCGCCCAGCCCGAATGCCGGGTGGTTCTTGCGGACGCTGAGGATCTGCCGGGTCCACCTCAACAGGGAACCGGAATGGGCGGCCTCGGCCTCCACGTTCGCCATGCTGTAGTTGTACACCAGCGACTGGATCGGGGGCAGGTAGAGCTTGCCCGGATCGGCATGGGAGAAGCCCGCGTTCCGGTCCGGGTTCCACTGCATGGGGGTGCGGACGGCGTCGCGGTCCTCAAGCCAGATATTGTCCCCCATGCCGATCTCGTCCCCGTAGTACAGGAACGGGCTGCCGGGCAGGGACAGGAGCAGCGCGTTGATCAGCTCGATTTCCGCCCGCGAGTTGTCCAGCAGCGGCGCCAGCCGGCGGCGGATCCCGATGTTGGCCCGCATTCGCGGATCGGGCGCGTACCAGCCCAGCATGGCCGCGCGCTCATCGGCGGTGACCATTTCCAGGGTCAGTTCATCGTGGTTGCGCAGGAAGGTGCCCCACTGCGCGCCCTCCGGAATGTCCGGGGTGTCCTGCATGGTCTCGATAATGGGGGCGGCCTTCTGGTCCCGGAGCGCGTAGTACAGCCGCGGCATGATCGGGAAGTGGAACGCCATATGGCATTCCGGTTCCGCCTCGGTCCCGAAATACTCCACCACTTCGTTCGGTGGCTGGTTCGCCTCGGCGATGATGACGCGGCCGGGGTAGTTTTCGTCCACCATGGTGCGGAGCTTCCGCAGGAACTCGTGGGTGGCGGGCAGGTTCTCGCAGTTTGTCCCCTCCTCCTCGAAGAGGTAGGGGATGGCGTCCGCGCGGAAACCGTCGATGCCCTGGTCCAGCCAGAACCGCACCACATCGAAAAGCGCCTCGATCACCTTGGGGTTTTCGAAGTTCAGGTCCGGCTGGTGGCTGAAGAACCGGTGCCAGAAGAACTGCCGGCGGATGGGGTCGAAGGTCCAGTTCGATTCCTCGGTATCCACGAAGATGATGCGGGCGTCCTGGTACTTTTCGTCAGTATCGCTCCACACATAGAAGTCGCCGAAGGGGCCGTCGGGGTCCTTGCGGGACTCCTGGAACCATGGGTGCTGGTCCGAGGTGTGGTTCAGCGGCAGGTCGATGATCACGCGCACACCCCGCGCGTGCGCCTCCGCGACCAGCCGCTTGAAGTCGCTGATGGTGCCGAACTCATCCAGAACCGAGTTGTAGTCCGAGATGTCGTAGCCGCCGTCACGCAGCGGCGACTGGAAGAACGGGGGCAGCCAGAGGCAGTCCACCCCCAGCCACTGCAGGTAGTCCAGCCGGTCGATGAGTCCGGAGAAATCTCCGGACCCATCGCCGTTGGCATCCGCGAAAGCCCGTACGAGTACCTCGTAGAACACAGCCTTCCGGTACCACAGCGGATCGTGCTGGAGACCTGGCGCATTGAGCTCGAACGTGCTCTTGGGAGTGAAGTGCTGGCCGGAACTTTGCGGATTAAAACTCACTGATGCATTCTCCTCACGCTCAGGATATGTGCAGGCTCTACATGCGGATCGAGGCGGACGTAGTTGAATTCACCCCATTCCCAACTTTCGCCGGAAATCAGGTCGTCCACGTAGAAGGTCCCGTTGGCCGTCAGGTCCTGCGGGTCGAGCTCAAGAGCCGCCAGGTCGAGCGAAACACTGCATTCCTTGGTGACATGGGGATCCACATTCACCACCACGATGAGCGTGTCCTTCGAGCCGTCAGGAAGAGTCTTGTGCTTGGAGTACACCACAGTGGAGTCGTCCGTGCTCTGGTGGACCGTCAGGTTCTGCAGGTCCTGCAGGGCCGGGTGGTCGCGGCGAAGGTGGTTCAGCCGGGTGATAAACGGTGCGAGGGTGCGCCCGGATGCTGCCGCGGCGTCCCAGTCCCGTGCCTTGTACTCAAACTTTTCGTTGTCGATGTACTCCTCGGCGCCCGGCCGGGCCACGTGCTCATAGAGTTCGTAGCCGGCGTACACGCCCCACAGCGGGCTGGCGGTGGACGCCAGGACAGCCCTGATCCTGAAGGCGGCGGGCCCGCCGTACTGGAGGTACTCGGTGAGGATGTCCGGGGTGTTGACGAAGAAGTTCGGCCGGAAGAAGGCCGGGGATTCGTGGCTGACCTCGTGGAAGTAGGCCTCGATCTCCTTCTTCGTGTTGCGCCACGTGAAGTAGGTGTAGGACTGCTGGAAGCCTGCGCGGCCCAGGGCGTGCATCATGGCCGGGCGCGTGAACGCCTCAGCGAGGAACACCACGCCTGGCTCCGCTTTATTCACTTCGGCAATCAGCCATTCCCAGAACCACACCGGTTTGGTATGCGGGTTATCCACGCGGAAAATCTTTACGCCATGGCTCACCCACAGCAGGACAATCCGCAGAATTTCGTTGGAAAGCCCTTCGGGGTCATTATCGAAATTGAGCGGATAAATGTCCTGGTACTTCTTCGGGGGATTTTCGGCGTAGGCAATACTGCCGTCCACCCGGGTTGTGAACCATTCCGGATGCGACGTCACCCACGGATGGTCCGGGGCGGCCTGCAGCGCGAGGTCCAGTGCCACTTCCAGGCCCAGTTCGTTGGCCCGGGCCACGAACGCATCAAAGTCCTCGAAGGTACCGAGGTCCGGATGGATGGCGTCGTGGCCACCCTCCGCGGCACCGATGGCCCAGGGTGAACCGGGATCGTTGGGGCCGGCGACCAGGGTGTTGTTCGGTCCCTTTCGGTGCTGCACGCCTATGGGATGGATGGGCGGCATGTAGATCACGTCGAAGCCCATGGCGGCCACGGCGTCCAACCGCCGGGCCGCGGTGCGGAAGTTGCCGGACGTCCAGGCACCGGTGGAGTGGTCCTTGACGGCGCCTTCGGAACGGGGGAAGAACTCGTACCAGGCGCCGCGCCCGGCGCGGTCGCGCTCCACGAGGAGGGGGTACTTTTCGGAAACAGTCACCAGTTCGCGGATGGGCTGGCGGGCCACGATGTCCGTCACCCCGTTGCTGAACCCGGCGGCGAGGCGCTCCTCCGGGCTGAGCGCCCGGTCCGCCAGCCTGTCGGCCACCCAGCGCAGCGTGGCCCTGTCCGCCTCGCTGCGGGAGTCGTCGTCGGCCGCTTCGGACAGCAGCGCCGCACCTTCGGCGAGCATCAGCTCGACGTCGATGCCGGCGGCGACCTTCACCTCGGCATTGTGGTGCCACGTGCCGTAGCGGTCATGCCAGGCCTCGATGACGAAGGACCAGTTGCCCGTTTCCGACGGCGTGAGGATGCCTTCCCAGCGGTCCGTCCCCATGCCGCGTTCCCCGCGGGGCGGTGCGAGGCGGACGCGCTGGCGCTCCGCGCCCGACGGGTCCAGGAGCACGGCGCTGACGCCCAGCTGGTCGTGCCCCTCCCGGAATGCGGTGGCACCCACCACAATTCCTTCGCCCGGCAGGGCCTTTGCGGGGAACTTTCCACCCTCGACGACGGGCTGCACGGCAGTGATCGGAAAACGTCCGAACCGCAGTCCGTCGGTGATGCGTCCCGTTGGCATTTTCGTTGATGCGGCACTGGTTACTGAGTTAGTCGTCACAGGCTCGACGTTAGCGAGAAATGACGAAGATTGCTAAGCCTGCTCACTAAATTCGTTGTGCCGCGCCTCATTTCCTTCATGCCCCTGTCATTTACCCAAAAGAAACCCAAAGCTGGTTCCGGCTGCCCATGTTGTCGGTTAGTGTGACGCAGGTGAAGGCAATCCGCAGGTTTACGGTCCGTACAGTCCTCCCCGAACCCATCCGGCCCCTGGCACGGCTGGCGAGCAACTTGCGCTGGTCCTGGCACCGGCCCACGCGCGAACTCTTCGCTGGGCTGAATCCCCGGCTGTGGGAAGAAAGCGGCCAGGACCCGGTCGGTTTCCTGGGCATGGTCAGCCGGGAGGAACTCCAGCGGCTCGCCGCAAACCAGTCCGTGGTGGAGCGGGTACGGGCTGCCGAGGATGACCTTGACCGGTACCTGGAGGAACCGCGCTGGTACCAAAGCCTGGGCCCGGACGCGCCGGCCGCCATCGCCTACTTCTCCCCCGAGTTCGGCATCACCGAGGTGCTCCCGCAGTACTCGGGCGGCCTGGGCATCCTGGCCGGTGACCACCTGAAAGCCGCCTCGGACCTCGGAGTGCCGCTGATCGGCGTCGGCCTGCTGTACCAGGCCGGCTATTTCAAGCAGTCGCTGTCCCGGGACGCCTGGCAGCAGGAGACCTACCCCGTCCTGGACCCGGACGGCCTGCCGCTGACCCTGCTCCGCGAGCCCTCCCCCGACGGCAACGGCCGGCCCCTGCAGATCACCCTCCCGCTGCCCAACGGCCGCCGGCTGCTGGCACACATCTGGCGTGCCGACGTCGGACGCGTTCCCCTGCTGCTCCTTGACTCCAACGTTCCGGGCAACGACGACGCCGCCCGCAGCGTCACCGACCGGCTGTACGGCGGCGGCGGGGACCACCGCCTCCAGCAGGAACTGCTGCTCGGCATGGGCGGGGTCAAGGCCCTGCGCGCCTACCAGCAGCTCACCGGCTCGCCGGCACCCGAAGTGTTCCACACCAACGAGGGCCACGCCGGCTTCCTTGGCATCGAGCGCATCCAGGAACTCATGTCCGGGGACCAGGCCCTCACCTTCGACGAAGCCCTGGCTGCCGGCCGCGCTTCCACCGTCTTCACCACGCACACCCCGGTGCCGGCCGGCATCGACCGGTTTGAGATTTCCCAGATCAGCCACTTCTTCCAGGCCGGGCTGGCACCGGACGTGCCGGTGGACCGGATCCTGGAACTGGGCCGCGAGAACTACGCCGACGGGAATCCTGCCGTGTTCAACATGGCAGTGATGGGCCTGCGCCTGGCGCAGCGCGCCAACGGCGTGGCCAAGCTGCACGGCGAAGTGTCCCGGGGCATGTTCTCCGCCCTGTGGCCGGGCTTCGACCACTCCGAGGTGCCCATCACGTCCGTGACCAACGGCGTTCACGTCCCCACCTGGGTGGACAGCCGCATCTCCAAGCTGGCACGCGACCAGTTCGGCAGCGAGGCGGAGGCGAACGGCCGCTGGGACCTGGCGTACAACGTCAGCGACGCCGACGTCTGGGCGCTGCGCCGCGAGATGCGGTCTGCACTGGTGGAGGATGTCCGCAGGCGGCTGCGCGCGGCGTGGAAAAAACGCGGCGCCGCAGATGCCGAGCTGCGCTGGACGGACACCGTCCTTGACCCGGACGTCCTGACCATCGGGTTCGCCCGCCGCGTTCCCACCTACAAGCGCCTGACCCTGATGCTGCGCGAGCCGGAGCGGCTCAAGGCACTGCTCCTGCACAAGGAGCACCCCATCCAGCTGGTCATCGCCGGCAAGTCCCACCCTGCCGATGACGCGGGCAAGAAGATGATCCAGGACCTGGTCCGTTTCACCGACGACCCCGAGGTGCGGCACCGGATCGCGTTCCTGCCCAACTACGACATCGCGATGGCCAGGACCCTGTTCCCCGGTTGCGACGTCTGGCTGAACAACCCGCTGCGTCCTTTGGAGGCGTGCGGCACGTCCGGCATGAAGGCGGCGCTGAACGGGTCGCTGAACCTGTCCGTCCTGGACGGCTGGTGGGATGAGATGTACGACGGCGAGAACGGGTGGGCGATTCCCACCGCCAACAACGATGCCTCCCCGGAGGAACGCGACGACATCGAGGCGGCTGCCCTGTACGAGCTGCTCGAAACCCAGGTTGCGCCGCGGTTCTACGGCAGCACGGTCTCGGAGGCTGCCGGGGCGGCCGGGCCGTCGACGTCGGAGGCCGAGAAGGTGCCCACGCACTGGGTGTCCATGATCAAGCACACCCTGTCCCACCTCGGACCGGCCGTTTCAGCCGAGCGCATGCTCCGGGACTACGTGAACATCCTGTACCGCCCCGCGGCCGAAGCGGGCCGCAGCGCCAGCGCCAATGCCTTTTCCCAGGCCCGCTCGCTGGCGTCCTGGACCGCCAAGGTGCGCGCCGCCTGGCCGCAGGTCCACGTGGAGCACGTGGACTCGGTGGGCGTCTCGGAGGACCCGCAGATCGGTGACATCCTCCAGGTCAACGCCTACGTGGCCCTGAACAGCCTCTCGCCCGAGGACGTCTGCGTGGAGGTGGCCTACGGCCGAGCGGAGGAAAGCGACACCCTGGCGGACATCACCCTGATGGAACTGCAGGTGAAGGAGGACCTGGGCAGCGGACGCCACCTGTTCAGCGGCTCACTGGTCATCGACCGCTCGGGCACATTCGGTTACACCGTCCGGGTCCTGCCCCGGCATGCGGCGCTGGCTTCCAAGGCAGAGCTGGGGCTGATCGTCAACGCGTAGCACGGCGGGCCTCGGCCCGCTCCCCTGAACGGACACAGGAGGACGTATGACCGAACGTACAGTGGCCGATGTCATTGTGGAGCGGCTTGGGAGCTGGGGTGTCGACCGGGTTTTCGGCTACAGCGGCGACGGCATCAACGGCTTCATGGGGGCGCTCCGCCGGGCCAGGGAACGCATTGAGTTCGTGCAGGCCCGGCACGAGGAGACTGCGGCGTTCATGGCCGTGGGCCACGCGAAGTACACGGGCGGGGTGGGGGTGGTGACCTCCACCCAGGGGCCCGGGGCGGTCCACCTCCTTAACGGGCTCTACGATGCCAAGCTGGACGGCGTCCCGGTGGTGGCCATCGTGGGGCAGCAAAGCCGGACCGTGCTGGGCTCGGCCTACATGCAGGAGATAGACCTCAGCGCCCTGTTCAAGGACGTCGCTTCACAGTTCGTGCAGCTGGTCAGCACGCCGGAGCAGATGCCAATGGTCCTGGACCGGGCCTTCCGCACCGCGAAGGCGACGTCATCGCCGTGCATGGTCATCGTCCCGCATGACATCCAGTCGGCGCCGGCCCCGGAGCTTGAGCAGAAACACGGCATCGTGGTCACCGCCCCCTCGTGGAGTTCCGCGGCCAGGACTCCCCGCGAGGAGGATCTGGATGCAGCGGCTGCGCTCCTCAATTCCGCCCAGAAGGTGGCGCTGCTGGTTGGCCAGGGCGCCCGCCATGCTGCCGCCGAGGTGGTGGCCGTGGCGGAAAAGCTTGGCGCCGGAATCGCCACCAGCCTGCTGGGCAAACCGTACGTGGACGAAACCCTGCCTTTCGCCGTGGGAACCATGGGGCATCTGGGTACCACCGCCAGCGCGCACCTCCTGGGCAACTGCGATGCCCTGCTGATTGTGGGCTCGAACGACCCCTGGACCGAGTTCTACCCGCCGCCCGGGGCTGCCCGCGCCGTCCAGATCGACATTGATGAGAAGAAGATCGGCAACCGCTACCCGGTGGAGGTTGGCCTGGCCGGCGATGCAGCCTCCGCCCTTGCTGCGTTGGACCGGAAGCTCGAGCACCGTCCGCGGGGTCAGTGGCGCTCAGACGTGGAGCAGGAAGTCAGCCGCTGGCGCATCCTCGCCGCGGACCGCGCCGCGGTGCCCGCCACCCCCGTCAACCCGGAACGCGTGGTCCGGGAGCTCAACGGCAGGCTCCCGGCGGACGCCCAGCTGAGCATCGACGTCGGAAGCTGTGTTTACTGGTATGCCCGGCAGCTGGTGCTGCCCGCCGGTGTGCCTGCGCACCTTTCCGGGACCCTCGCCAGCATGGGGTGTTCCATCCCCTACGGGATCGCGGCGAAGCTCGCGCATCCGGACCGGCCGCTCGTGGCACTGGCCGGGGACGGCGCCATGCAGATGGCGGGTATTGCCGAACTGGTGACGGTGGCCCACCGCTGGCGGCAGTGGCAGGACCCGCGGTTCGTGGTGTGCGTCTTCAATAACCGCGAGCTGACGGAGGTTACTTGGGAGCAGCGCGAGTCCGAGGGCGAGCCGCGGTTCGCGGACAGCCAGGAACTGCCTGATTTCCCGTTCGCCGGCTACGCCGAGCTGCTGGGCCTGCAGGGTATCCGGGTGGAGGACCCGGACCAGCTCGGCGATGCCTGGGAGCAGGCGTTCGCCGCGGACCGGCCTGTTGTGATCGAGGTGCTGACCGATCCCGAGGTTCCGCTCCTGCCGCCGTTCCCGGCCGGCAAGGAGAAGGCGGAGAGCATGCGCAAGGGCCTCGCGGCAGAGGACGACGGCGGCAGGGCTGCGGAGTTGCTCGACACGTACGTTTCGCACGAGGAGCGTCCGGACGCCTGAGACTTACAGCAGCACGGCAGTGACAGCAAGGTCCTTGCCGGCATACTGCTCGGCGTCCTGGAGAATTTCGCAGATGACGCCGAACGTCCGGTCGCCCCGGAACGGAGCGGCAACCTGCCACAGGAGGGTGACCGGAGCGTTGCCGTTGTCAGTAATCGCGTCCGCGAAGTCGTGGAGTGAGTCGTTCAGGGCATCGAGGTTCACGCCGTAATGTTCGGGAAAGCTGAGGACCTCACCAAAGGCTTCCAGGACTGCCCTCTTGCTGTCGGCCGGGGGGACAACCAGGCTTCGCCGTCCGGCATCGGCCACCTGCTCCTGCAGTTCTTCCAGGGTCCAGGTATCACCGGAGTAGATCTTCATGGTTGTGCTTAGCTGCCTTCCGCTATGAACGTGAACGACTCGTAATGGTCATCGGTGTAGTATTTTTCGCCGTTATCGCCGGCGACGATCCGTCGGGCGCCGCGGTCGGATTCTCCGGGCGTGGGCACGGTGTACTCCCGGTAGTACCCCCGGTCGCGCCGCGGCAGGATGCGCTCGAAGTTGCCGAAGACCTGGTCGTCCTGGCTGTACTGGTATGGGCCGCCGGCGCGGATGAGCTCAAGGATCCTGCGCCCTTCGGCCGGAAGTTCCGATTCCGGGATTGCGGGCAGACCGGACGGGTTGTTGGCCGCGGGTGCCGGGGCCGGCACGCCCGGCCCGGACGGCGAGGCGGCTCCCGGTGCTGCCGTCGCGCTGGACGTGGCGTCCGGCGTCGTACTTTCCGTCAGCTGGCCCAGCACGCCGGAGCCGCCGAAAGCCACCAACGCCAGCACCACGAGGGCAGCCAGCAGCAGGGGCAGGAGGGAGCGGTTGCGCATTCTGTTGTTCCTGCCTAGGTGCGGTAGATGCTGATGGAGTTGGCCTCGACGAGGTCCTTCTCCCCCGACGCCACTATGCCGCCCTGCCGCAGCTCGTGCAGCGGCGAGGTGGTCAGCCGCAGTTCGAACATGCGCGGGGCGGTGCCTTCGGCAGTGACGCGGGGCAGGGTGATCTGGACGTCGGAGGTGCTTCCGTTCACCACCACCAGGCCGGCCAGGGAGCCGTCGTCGGTGCCGAGCAGGAGCTGCATCACGCGGTGCCGCGGGTCATTCCAGCGCTCCATGGACATGGGCCGGCCGTGCTGGTCGTACCAGTACAGGTAGGACTGTTCGTCGCGCACCGGGAAGTCGTGGGGCTGGGCAGCCAGGAACTCCTTGCGCAGCCGGATGTACCGTTTGGTGCTGCGCAGCATCTCGTGGGATTCCGGGGTCCGGGTCCAGTCCACCCAGGTGGTGGCGTTGTCCTGGCAGTAGGCGTTGTTGTTCCCCTGCTGGGTACGGGCCAGTTCGTCGCCGGCCGTGATCATGGGGACGCCGAGGGAAATCAGCAGCGACGCCATCATGTTGCGGCGGGACTGGGCGCGCTTGGCCAGGATGTCGCCGTCCTCGGTGGGGCCCTCCACGCCATGGTTGTAGCTGCGGTTGTCGCCGTGGCCGTCCCGGTTTTGCTCGCCGTTGTCCTCGTTGTGTTTCCGGTCAAAGGAGACGAGGTCGTTCAGGGTGAAACCGTCATGGGACGTGATGTAGTTGACCGAAGCCAGCCGCGAGCGGCCGGAGGGCTGGAAAAGAGCGGCGGAGCCGGACAGCGCGTCGGCCAGTTTTGCTACTGACCCGCCCTGGCCCCCGGCCTCGAGGGCCGCTCGGTCCGCCAGCCAGAATGAGCGGACCGTGTCGCGGAAGTGGTCATTCCAGTCCACCCAGCCGGTCGGGAAGCGTCCGGTCTGCCAGCCGCCGTAGCCCACGTCCCACGGCTCGGCAATGAGTTTTACGTCCGACAGGACCGGATCCGCAGCGATGGCCACCAGGAACGGGTGCCGGGGGTCGAACTCGTTGGCCCCGTTCCGGCACAGCGTCACGGCCAGGTCGAAGCGGAAGCCGTCGATATGGAATTCGTCCACCCAGTACCGCAGGGAGTCCAGGACCATCTGGACCACCCGGGGTTCGCCGAAGTTGAGGCTGTTTCCGCAGCCTGTGGTGTCCACGTACTTGCCATGGCCGTCGGTCCGGTAGTAGGTGTCTTCGCCCAGCCCGCGGAAGCTGACGGTCTTGCCGTCGGGCCCGCCCTCGGCGGTGTGGTTGTAGACGACGTCGAGGATGACTTCCAGCCCGGCGGCGTGGAGCGTCTTGACCATGCTTTTGAACTCGTCCTGCACGGCCTGCGGGCCCGCGTGCTGCGAGGCACGGGTGGCGTAGGCCGGGTGGGGCGCGAAGAAGGCGGCGGTGTTGTACCCCCAGTAGTTGGTCAGCCCCAGGTCCTGCAGGTGCGGCTCATCGAGGTGGAAGTGCACCGGCAGCAGCTGTACGGACGTGACGCCCAGGCCCTTGAGGTGTTCGATGATGGCAGGATGGGCCATGCCGGCGTAGGTGCCGCGGAGCTCCTCGGGCACGTCCGGGTGGAGCATGGTCTGCCCGCGCACATGGGCCTCGTAGATGATGGTATTGCGCCACTGCAGCCGCAGGCGCTCGTCAGTGCCCCAGTCAAAGTCGCTGGCCATCCGGACGCTGGTGAGGAAGCCGTCCCGCTGGTCCACGGCGCGCCCGTATGGGTCAAGCAGGAGCGGCTGGCCGGCGTCGTCCTCGTCAACATCCTTGGTGGGCACCGCTAGGGGCAGGGACTGCGACTGTTCAGGGGCCGCGGCGCGGAACCCGTACCGCGAGCCGTACGGCAGGTCCTCGACGATGCCGTGGTGGACGCCATGGGTGACGTTCGGCAGCGCCTGGACGCGCCAGTCCCCGCCGGGGGCGATATAGACGATTTCCAGGCTGGGAACACCGGGCGCATAGCAGGCAACGTTGGCGCGACCCCCTGCCCGGTGGCGGGTCCCGCCGGAATCCGCGCGCGGAACGCTGACACCGAGGGGAACGGCCGTTGAGGCGTCCATGGTGGAAGCGGTGTCGAAAAGCGGCATGACCATCACCTAAATAGTAACCGCCAGCAGCACGTGGGCAGCCCCGGCGTCACGATGGCGCCGGGGCAGGCCCGCGGGTGGCGGTGGTGGGAACTACTTGGTGGCGCGCTGGCGGGAGACCTCGTAGAGCGAGATGCCAACGGCCATGGAGGCATTAAGGGATTCCATGGCGGAGTCGATGGGAATGGAGACGATCTGGTCGCAGTTTTCACGGACCAGGCGGCTCAGGCCCTTCCCTTCGGAACCCACCACGATGCACACAGGTTCCGTGGCGAGCGTGAGGTCCGGCAGCGAGACGTCGCCGTCGCCGTCCAGGCCCAGGACGAAGATGCCCATGTTCTTGAACTGCTTGAGGGCGCTGTTGAGGTTGGAGGCACGTGCCACGGGGACGCGGACAGCTGCGCCGGCACTGGTCTTCCAGGCCGATGCGGTGACGCCCACGGAGCGCCGCTCGGGGACGATGACGCCGTGGCCACTGAAGGCGGACACTGAGCGGATGATGGCGCCGAGGTTTCGGGGATCGGTGATGCCGTCCAGGGCGACGAAGAGCGGCGCGTTGCCGATGTGCCCCTTCTTCCACTTGTCCACGGTCTGTTCGGCCAGGTCATAGGCGTCGGCGTAGTCGTACGGCGGGATCTGCAGGACCAGGCCCTGGTGCACGGCGTCATCGGTCATGCGGTCGAGCTCAGGCTTGCCGGTTTCCAGCAGCGGGATGCCGCGCTCAGCCGCGAGCTTCAGGGATTCCTTGACACGGTCGTCCATCTCAATGCGGATGGCGATGTGCAGTGCCTTGGCGGGGATGCCGGCGCGGAGCGCCTCCACCACGGAGTTACGGCCGGTGACGACTTCCTCTGTGGCGCGTCCCTTGGGCCCGGATTTTGCTGCGCCGGCGCTACGGGCGCCCGTGCCGCGCTTGGCGGCGGACCGCTCGGACAGCTGCTTGGCTTTGTGTGCCTTGTGGTAGGGGCGGTCCTCAGCCTTGGGCGTCGGGCCCTTGCCTTCGAGGGCCTTGCGGCCATGGCCACCGGTTCCGATGGTTGGGCCCTTCTTCGCTTTAACCGATCGGCGACCATTGTTGGCCATGTTGTTCCACCCTTAATTGTGTTGACTGAGTCTGCTTACCAGTCTACTGACCGAAGAAAAATCGACGTCCCCAGGTGGCAAAGCACCCGCGATGGCAGCCGGCAGTCAGGTCAACGGTGGGCAGTCAGTCACCAGGGCTCAGTCGCGCTTCAGGCTCCAGGTGGCGCCGTCCGGACCGTCCTCGACCACGACGCCGGCCTCCTTCAGGGTGTCCCGGATGGCGTCCGACGCCGCCCAGTCCTTGTTGGCCCGTGCTTCGGCCCGGGCCGCCAGTTGCGCCTGGACCAGGACTTCAAGGGCGGCTGCCTCGCGGGCGTCGCCCGCCGGACCGGATGCCACGTCATTCAGGCCGAGCACCGTGAGCATGTCGTACACCTGGTGCAGGGCCTCCCGGGCGTCCTCCAGCCGGCCCTCGGTCAGCGCTGTATTGCCGGACCGGACTGTTTCGTGGAGCACGGCCAGGGCCTGCGGCACGTTCAGGTCATCGTCCATCGCGCGCTCGAACGGGCTGGGCACTTTCCCGTCGGTGACAAGGCCGTAGGCTTCTCCGGCGGCCAGGGCACGGACGGCGCGGTTGATAAAACCTTCAATGCGTTCGACGGCGGCGGCGGCCTCCTGCAGCGACGTTGGCCGGTAGTCCAGCACTGAGCGGTAGTGTGCCTGGCCGAGGTAGTAGCGGACCACCCGCGGGGAGGCCAGTTCGAGCATCTCGGCAGGGCTGATGGTGTTGCCGATGGACTTGGACATCTTCTCGCCCTCGTAGGTCACCATGCCGTTGTGCATCCAGAAGTTGGCGAATGGGTGGCCTGCCGCTTGGGACTGCGCCATTTCGTTTTCATGGTGCGGGAACCGCAGGTCCAGCCCGCCGCCGTGGATATCAAACTCCGTGCCGAGGTATTTGGTGACCATGGCCGAGCACTCAAGGTGCCACCCCGGACGCCCGGCACCCCACGGGGAAGCCCAGCTGGCGGTAGCCGGCTCGCCCTCCTTGGAACCCTTCCACAGGGCGAAGTCGCGGGGGTCCTTCTTCCCGCGGGGATCGGCGTCGGGGGCTGCCTGCATGTCGTCGATGTTCTGCCGGGTCAGGGCTCCGTACTTGCTCCAGGAGCGCACGTCGAAGTAGACGTCGCCTGAGTCGTCGAGGGCGGGGTAGGCATGGCCCCGGTCGATCAGCTGCCGGATCAGGGTGTGCATTTCCGGGATGTGCCCGGTGGCGCGCGGTTCGTATGTGGGGCGTGAGACGCCCAGGGTGTCGTAGGCCTTGAGGAACTCCTGCTCAAAGCGGTACGCCAGCGCCCACCATTCCTCGGCTGCCACGTCACCGGGGCCGCCGCTGAAATCCGGGCTGAAGGACTCGGCCGACTTCGCCAGGATCTTGTCGTCGATGTCGGTGACGTTGCGGACCACCGTGACCCGGTGGCCGCGGTATTCCAGCCAGCGGGTCAGCTGGTCGAAGGCGATGGCGGAGCGGATGTGGCCCACGTGGGGCATGCCCTGCACCGTTGCCCCGCAGTAGTAGAGGCTGGCCCTTCCGGCGACGAGGGGGACGAAGTCGCGGACTTCGGCGGAGGCAGTGTCATAGAAGCGCAGGGTCACCGCTCCAGATTAGCCGATGGCGCCGGACGGCCGCGGATACACCAGGGCGGTGGCCACGGCGGAGATTCCCTCGCCGCGGCCCGTGAATCCCAGCCGGTCGCTGGTGGTGGCCGTGACGCTGACGGGTGCGTCTGCGGCGTCGCTGAGCACCTGCGACGATTCCTCGCGGCGGGGACCGAACTTTGGCCGGTTGCCCACGAACTGGACGGCCACGTTGCCGATTTCAAAGCCGGCGGCGCGGACGATCCGTGCAGCTTCGGTCAACAGTGCCACCCCCGAGGCGCCGGCGAACTCGGGCCTGTCGGTACCGAAGTGGGTGCCCAGGTCGCCGATTCCGGCGGCCGAGAACAGGGCATCGGCGGCGGCGTGGGCCACGGGGTCCCCGTCCGAGTGCCCGGCGAGGCCCCGCTCGCCCGGCCAGAGGAGTCCGCCCAGCCAGAGGGGGCGCGGGGCATCCTCCGGGGCATAGGCGTGGACGTCCACGCCGATTCCGGTACGGGGAATGATCATCGTGTTGTTTTGCATGCCTATCCCTCCACCCACCGGGCGCCAAGCGGGCCTTCGAGCAGCCCCTCCGCCAGGATCAGGTCGAGGGGAGTGGTGATTTTGAGGGACTGGGTGGAGCCGCGCACTACGTGGACGGCCGTGCCGGTCATTTCAACCAGCATGGCGTCATCGGTGACGGCGGCCGCCTGCCGGGGTTCCAGGGTCTGGGCTTGTTGGTGGGCCCGCTGCAGCGTGCGGAAGCGGAAGCCCTGCGGCGTCTGCACCGCGCGCAGGTCCTCGCGGGGTGCGGTCCCGGTGACGACTTCGGGTGCCAGCACGCTGCCCTCACCCGTGGTGGCTGCGACGGTCTTGACCGTGTCCACCACAGGGATGGCGGGAATGACGGCTTCAGCACCCGCAGCGAGTGCGTCCACCACGCGGTGGAACACCGACTCCGGCGTCAGGGCGCGGGCGGCGTCATGCACCATGACCGCTTCGGTGCCTTCCATCAGGGCCTCCAGGCCCGCCCGGACGGAGTCCGCCCGGGTGGCACCGCCGTCGACGATGGTCAGCAGCGGACCGCCGTCGGCGAGTTCTTCCCGGAAGTCTTCGCACAGCCGGCGCAGGCCATCATCGCCTGCAGGCAGGGCAATGCAGACCTGGCTGCTGATTCCGGCCGCAACGATGCCGCGCAGGGCATGCATCAGGATAGGTTCGCCACCCAGCGGCACTGCAGCTTTGGGCATGCCGTAACCCAGCCTTTGCCCCGAACCTGCGGCCACCAGGATCACCGCGGTGACCAGGCGCTTAGCTGTTTCGCTCATGCGGACCAGCCTAACGTCCCGGTGGGCTGCCGTGCCGAACCAACCCAGGCCGGAAACCGGGAGGACTGGCGCTCAGGCCCTGAGCCATTTTC
>NZ_JARHXQ010000050.1:0-5150 GCF_029222765.1 Arthrobacter sp. Cr_A7
AGGCCGCCCGCCCCGAGCAGCACCCCGCCGAAGTAGCGGACGACGACGGCACTGACGTCGCTGAGGTCGGCCACCCCGGGCATCGTCTCCCTTTTGGCGAGGGCTTCGAGCATGGGGATCCCCGCCGTGCCGGACGGCTCGCCGTCGTCACTGGAACGCTGCACGTCCCGGTCCGGCCCGATGATGAAGGCGGAACAGTGGTGCCGGGCGTCGTGGAATTCGCGGCGGAGGGACGCCACGAGGTCCCGCGCGTCGTCCTCCGTCCCGGCGCGCCGCAGGACGGTGATGAACCGGGAACGCTTGATCTCGAGTTCGTGGCGGACATCGGGGCCGGCAGCAAGGGTGGTGTAGGCGGTGGTCCTGCTGTCTTGCTCCTGCATCCGCACAAGTCTAGCGAGGTGCGACGCCCACGCCACCTGGGATAGGGCGGTGGTGGCGAGGGATAGGGTGGGAGCGTGCTGAAGATCGGGTTGACGGGCGGAATCGCGTCCGGAAAGTCAGTGGTGGCCACGCGGCTAAAGGAGCGTGGCGCGGTGCTGGTGGACGCTGACGCCTTGGCCCGGGAGGTGGTGGAGCCCGGTACGGAGGGGCTGCAGCGCATCGTGGCGGAGTTCGGTGCGGAGATGCTCGACGAGGGCGGACGGCTGGACCGTGCCCGCCTGGGCGAGGTGGTGTTCGGAAATGCCGAACGGCTCGCCGTCCTCAACGGGATCGTCCACCCGCTGGTCCGCTCGCGTGCCGCAGCCATCGTGGATGACGCCGCCAGCGATGCCGTGGTGGTCCAGGACATCCCGCTGCTCGTGGAAACGGGCCAGGGGAGCGCCTTCCACCTCGTGCTGGTGGTGGATGCACCCGACGATGTCCGCATGCAGCGGATGCTGGAACACCGCGGCATGACGGCAGAAGCTGCCCGTTCGCGGATGGCAGCCCAGGCATCGCGGGAAGAACGGCTGGCTGCGGCGGACGTGGTCCTCGACAACTCCGGCACGCTGGAACAGCTGACCAAGCAGGTGGACGGGCTGTGGGACGGGCGGCTGGCGCCGTTCGCCCACAACCTCGCCGCAGGGACCCGCGCGGCGAGGAGCGTCGGGCCTGTCCTGGTTCCGTACCGGGAGGAATGGGCACAGCAGGCGGCGAGGATCATGGCGCGGCTCATGACCGTGGCCCCCGGGAGCTTCCTGGCTGTGGACCACATTGGGTCCACCTCCGTCCCCGGGCTGCCCGCGAAGGACGTTATCGACCTGCAGATTGCGGTATCCAGCCTGGACGACGCCGACAGTGCTGCGCCGCTGCTGGCGGAAGCCGGCTTCCCCCTGGTTCCCGGCGCCGGATCCGATACACCCAAACCCGCGGAACCGGACCCCCGGCTGTGGCAGAAACGCTTCCACGCCAACGCCGACCCCGGCCGTCCGGTCAACCTTCACGTCCGCGTTGCCGGCTCACCCGGCTGGCGTTTCGCCCTGATGTTCCGGGACTGGCTGCGCGACGACCCGGCTGCCCTCCGGCTCTACGCGGCGCACAAGGAAGATCTCGCCGGGCGCTTTGCCGGTTCGGGGAGCACCAGGGCGTATGCCGAGGCCAAGGAACCGTGGTTCACCGATGTTGCGTGGCCGGGAATGAGCGCCTGGGCCGAACGCACGCGGTGGGAGCCGCCGTCGTCCGCGTCCTGAAGCCGCCCAGCGGACCAGCGCCTGTTCGCCCGTAACGGACTCGCCCCGCCAGTGTCGGCGCCCGGTTGTAGATTAGATCCATGAGCCTTGCGCAGGAGATCAACCGTGTTGTAGCGCCCTTCGAGGTCATCAGCGAATTCAAGCCCGCGGGAGACCAGCCGGCCGCCATCGCCGAGCTGACGGAGCGCATCAAGAACGGTGAGAAGGACGTGGTGCTCCTCGGTGCCACGGGTACCGGTAAGAGTGCCACCACCGCGTGGCTGATCGAGCAGGTCCAGCGCCCCACCCTGGTGATGGTGCAGAACAAGACCCTCGCGGCGCAGCTGGCCAACGAGTTCCGGGAGCTCCTGCCCAACAACGCGGTGGAGTACTTCGTGTCCTACTACGACTACTACCAGCCTGAAGCCTACGTGCCGCAGACGGACACCTTCATCGAGAAGGACTCCTCCATCAACGAGGAAGTGGAGCGGCTGCGCCACTCCGCCACCAACGCGTTGCTGACCCGCCGCGACGTTGTGGTGGTGGCTACGGTGTCCTGCATCTACGGCCTGGGCACCCCCGAAGAGTACATCGCCGGCATGGTCACCCTCCGCAAGGGCCAGGAGATGAACCGGGACGTGCTGCTGCGGAAATTCGTCTCCATGCAGTACGCCCGCAATGACATGGACTTCCACCGGGGCACCTTCCGTGTGCGCGGCGATACAGTCGAAATCATCCCCATGTACGAGGAACTGGCGCTCCGCATCGAGTTCTTCGGCGACGAGGTGGAGAACATCTACACCCTGCACCCCGTCACCGGCGAGGTCCTCCGCGAGGAGACCGAGATGTACGTCTTCCCGGCGTCCCACTATGTTGCCGGGCCGGAGCGGATGACCCGCGCCATCAAGTCCATCGAGGATGAACTGGCCGCACGGCTTGCGGCCCTGGAGGGGCAGAACAAGCTGGTGGAGGCGCAGCGGCTGCGGATGCGCACCACCTACGACCTCGAAATGATGCAGCAGATGGGCTTCTGCAACGGCATCGAAAACTACTCCCGCCACATCGACGGCCGGGCCGGCGGCACCGCCCCGCACTGCCTCATCGATTACTTCCCGGACGACTTCCTGCTGGTGGTGGACGAATCCCACGTGACCATTCCGCAGATCGGCGCCATGTACGAAGGCGACATGTCCCGGAAGCGGACCCTGGTGGACCACGGCTTCCGGCTCCCGTCCGCCATGGACAACCGACCGCTCAAATGGGACGAGTTCCTGGAACGCATCGGCCAGACCGTCTACCTTTCCGCGACGCCCGGCAAATACGAGCTCGGCAAGGCGGACGGCTTCGTCCAGCAGATCATCCGACCCACCGGCCTGGTGGACCCGGAAGTCATCGTCAAACCCACCAAGGGCCAGATCGACGACCTCCTGGGCGAGATCCGGACCCGGGTGGAGAAGGACGAGCGCGTCCTGGTCACCACGCTGACCAAGCGCATGGCCGAGGACCTCACGGACTACCTGCTGGGCCACGGCATCAAGGTGGAGTACCTGCACTCGGACGTGGACACGCTGCGGCGCGTCGAACTCCTGCGGGAACTGCGGCTGGGCAGTTTCGACGTCCTGGTGGGCATCAACCTCCTCCGGGAAGGCCTCGACCTTCCCGAGGTGTCCCTGGTGAGCATCCTGGATGCGGACAAGGAAGGCTTCCTGCGTTCTTCCACGTCCCTGATCCAGACCATCGGCCGCGCCGCCCGCAACGTCTCCGGCCAGGTCCACATGTACGCCGACCGCATCACGGATTCCATGGCCCACGCCATCGACGAGACCAACCGGCGCCGCGCCATCCAGGTGGCCTACAACAAAGAGCACGGCGTGGACCCGCAGCCGCTGCGGAAGAAAATCGCCGACATCACCGACCAGCTGGCACGAGAAGACGCCGACACCCAGGAGCTGCTCAACAACAACCGCCTGGCCAAGGGAGCCAAGCGGACCAAGTCCGGGGCCAAGGGCGCAGCCCAGGTCCGCGCCGACGGCCTTGCCGCCGCTCCCGCCGAGGACCTGGTGGGCCTCATCGAACAGCTCACCGAGCAGATGCACGGCGCAGCCGCCGAGCTGCAGTTCGAAGTGGCCGCCCGGATCAGGGACGAGGTCAGCGAACTCAAAAAGGAACTGCGCCAGATGCAGGCGGCAGGCCACGCCTGAGCGAACTCCTGGGCACCACGGGCCAACTCCTGGGCACGCTCCGGCAAACATCCGGCGCGGCATGGGGCGGCCCGGCAGTGGCAACACTGCAGGCTAAGGTACAGTTAACGTCACGTAGGGGAGTATCCCAAGCGCTACGATCGTCAACACGCAGGGCATAGTTGCTCCGCCGGGCGTAGCGGGCCGCCGCATCAGCACCGAGTGCGCAGGCAGGCCGGAGAGACTTACACCGCATCTCTGTACCCTGCGAAAGGCTACCCTGTGCTCGAATTGCCCGTGTGGTTCGAGGTCGGCTCTTTTGTCGTCCTCGGCCTGATCCTCCTGATCGACCTCCTGCTTGTGGTCCGCCGTCCCCACGAACCCTCCATGAAGGAAGCCGGACTGTGGGTGGCGTTCTACGTCTCGCTCGCGCTCGTGTTTGCCGGCGCCATGTTCGCCTTCACCGGGCCTGAATACGGCGGTCAGTTCGTCGCCGGCTGGGTCACGGAATACAGCCTCAGCATCGACAACCTGTTTGTCTTCATCATCATCATGGCCAGGTTCTCCGTACCCCGGAAATACCAGCAGGAAGTGCTGATGGTGGGCATCATCATCGCCCTGATCCTGCGCGGCATCTTCATCCTGCTCGGCGCCATCGTCATCGAGCAGTTCAGCTGGGTGTTCTACATCTTCGGAGCGTTCCTGCTGTGGACCGCCTGGAAGCAGGCCCAGGACGAAGGCGAAGACGAAGAAGACCGGGAAAACCCGCTCATCGCGAAGATCCGCAAGGTCATTCCCATGTCGGAGAAGTTCGACGGCGGCAAGCTGCGCACCACCGTGAACGGCAAGAAGGTCTTCACGCCGATGCTGATCGTGTTCATCACCATCGGCCTCACCGACCTGCTGTTCGCCGTGGACTCCATCCCCGCCATCTTCGGACTCACCCAGAGCCCGTTCATCGTGTTCACCGCCAACCTGTTCGCCCTCATGGGCCTGCGACAGCTGTACTTCCTGCTGGGCGGCCTCATGAACCGCCTGATCTACCTGAAGCACGCACTGTCCTTCATCCTCGCGTTCATCGGCGTCAAGCTGGTCCTGCACGCCATGCACGTGAACGAACTGCCGTTCATCAACGGCGGCCAGCACATCGAGTGGGCCCCGGAGATCCCCACGTTCGTCTCGCTGGCCGTGATTGTCGGCACCATCATCATCGCGGTGGTTGCCAGCCTGCTCAGCTCCAAGGCGAAGGAAACCCACCTGGATCCGCGCCTCGAAGAAGACGTACGCCGGAGCCACAGCGACGTCGACTAGCCGCTGACCG
>NZ_JARHXQ010000051.1:0-9981 GCF_029222765.1 Arthrobacter sp. Cr_A7
AGGCGCTGTTACTGCTTCAGGAAGCTGATGGCGTCGTCGTCGGTCAGCTGTTCGAAATGCCGGTAAAAGCTGCCCACCGCGCGGAACTTGCCCGGTACGTGCAGGCACAGCACGGCGTCACAGACCCGCTCCACCGAGGCTTCGGCGTCGATGGACCCCACCGGGGCGGCGGCAACCACCGCGGCCGCACCGCCCTCGCGAACGGCCTCGACGGCGGCCCGCATGGTGGCCCCGGTGGCCAGGCCGTCGTCGATGAGCAGGACCGTCTTGCCGGCAACGTCACGGCCGGTTCCGGGGTAGACGTCCACCCGCCGGAGCAGTTCGGCGCGCTCGCGTTTCTCCACCTCGTCCAGCCACTCGGGGCGGACACCGTGCTCCATCACGCGGTCCAGCAAGGGCTTGTTGATCAGCCGGACGGTGCGGCCGCGTGCCCACGCCAGCGCCCCGTAGGCCGTTTCCTCATGGCCCGGAATCCCCAGCTTGCGGACCAGGACGGTTCCCAGGGGAAGGTAGAGGGCCTTTGCTGCAGCAGCGGCCACCGGGATCCCGCCGCGGGCGAGGCCCAGGACCAGGGTGTCCGGCCGCTCGCGGAACTGCGGAAGCACCGCGGCCAGGCGCTCACCCGCCTCCGTGCGGTCTTCAAAAAGCGTAGCCATCTGCTCCTCCAGGCTTTCCAGGCCCCCGGTTTCAGCCTACCGCCAGGAACCCGGCACGGTGCGTTCGGCGGACGTTCCGCTGAGGAAACCGGACGTCAGACCGACAGGAACGTGATGGCGGCCTGCTTGAACGCCCTGCTGGTGACAGCGTTGGTGTGGTTCCGCCCCGGCAGGACCAGCTGCTCGGCCATGGAGCCGGCGTTCTGCGCCAGCTCCGCAAGCTTCGGCAGGCTACCAATCCGTTCATCCTGGTCACCGGCCACCAGGAGCATCGGCACGTGCGGGACGGCTTCGGACGGGTCGTAGGGTTCCGCCTTGATCGCCTCCACCAGGGAGAGCAGCGCGAAGATGTTGTTACTGGGCAGCAGCAGGGCCATCTTCAGGAGCCTGGCCGTGGATTCGTCGGCGATGGGCGTGCCGTCGGCCAGGTAGTCCTGCGCGGCCACAAGATCGAACTCGGCCAGCGGATCGGCAATGTTCGGCCCGCCCAGGACCAGGCGGTGGACGAGTTCAGGCTGGGTGGCCCCAAACTCCCAGGCGAGCCGGGAACCCAGTGAATAACCAACAACGTCCAGGCCGCTGGAAGGGTCACCGTCCTGCAGGGGCCGTACGCCGGCGTCGAACGCTGTCTGCAGCAGGTCCGCGCGGATCCTGCTCGGGGAGTAGGAGTCGCGGTCCTCGGGGGCGCCGCTGCGGCCATGGCCCGGCAGGTCTACGGTGATGACCCGGCGTCCGGCCTCGAGGAGGGCGGCCACCCAGCCGGTGTCCTCCCAGTTCAGCTTGGAGGAGGAAGAGAAGCCGTGGAGCAGCAGGACCGGCCGGAGCCCGGCGTCAACGGCGGGATCATGCAGCGCCACATACAGCTGCGGGTCGGTGCCCTCCACGGTGTGCGTCTGCTGCTGCCCTGTGTGCCTGCCGCTCATGGTGTCAGTCCTCATCAACTACGGCGCCCGGGGACCCGGCGCTACGGTTCCTCATCCTTCGGAGCCGTGCCCGCGAAGGTAGGCACCACTCTACCTGCCGGGCGAACCGGAAAAACCAAGGCCCGCTGCCCGCTTCCACCCCGGGCGGGGCGCGGCCTACCGGTCCTGCCGTGTGCGGCCGGTGAGCCGGGCACCGACTGCGCAGGCCGCCGCAATGCCCGCAATCAGTGCGAAGGTGCTGAAGAGCTGCACCCGGCTGCTGTCGGCGCTGAAGCCCACCGCGAAAATAAGGCCGAGCAGGACCAGTCCCAGGATGGTAAGCCCCGGAAATCCCTTCATCCGCAGGGGCAGGGGAGTGCCGTCACGGTCGGCGCGGCGCCGCAGGACCAGTTGGGACACCAGCGCGCTGCCCCACACCACCAGGCAGGTGGACCCGACCAGCTGGAACAGTGCAGGCAGGATCCGCTCCGGGAACAGCAGTTCCAGGACCGTGGCGATGAAGCCGAAGGCCACGGACACGCCCACCGCCAGCATCGGGACGCTCGCACCGCTCAGCCGGGACAGGAAGCGCGGCGCCTCCGCCCGCTCGGCCAGGGAGTAGACCATCCGCGACGCCCCGTACAGGTTGGCGTTCAGCGCCGACAGGAGGGCGACGACGGCCACCAGGGTGATGGCGGTTGCGGCGCCGGGGATCCTGGCCGCGTCCAGGACGCCCGCAAAGGGTGAGGCCAGGCCTTCGGAGGTGGCCGGCAGCACGGCGGCAATCACAAAGACCGAACCGATGTAGAAAACCAGGATGCGCCACACCACGGTGCGGATGGCCTTGCCCACGCTGTGTTCAGGGTCTTCGGTCTCCGCGGCCGCCACCGAAACGATCTCCGTGCCGCCGAACGCGAAGATCACCACAAAAAGCGCCGACGCGACGCCGCCCAGGCCCTGCGGGGCAAAATCTGCGGTGAGGTTGGCCAGGCCGGGGGACGCGACGTCCGGAAGGATGCCCAGGAGCAGGGCGGCGCCCACGGCCAGGAACAGCACGATGGCCGCCACCTTGAGGATGGCGAACCAGAACTCAAACTCACCGAAGTTCCGGACGCCGGCAAGGTTGATGCCGGTGAACACCACCATGAACACCAGTGCCAGCGCCCAGACGGGAACCACGGGCCAGACGGAGAACAGCAGGTCCGCTGCGCCAAGTGCTTCCGCAGCGATCACCACCACCAGCTGGAGCCACCACAGCCAGCCGATGGTGGCGCCCGCGGTCTTGCCCATGGCCCGTTCGGCGTAGACGGAGAAGGCGCCGCTGTTCGGGTTCGCGGCCGCCATCTCACCCAGCGCCCACATCACCAGGATGATGAGGGTTCCCGCCACCAGGTAGGAGATGAGCACGGCCGGGCCTGCCGCCTGGACGCCGGCCCCCGACCCGAGGAACAGTCCTGCGCCGATGGCGCTGCCCAGTCCCATCATGGTGAGCTGGCGGGGTTTCATGCTGTGGCCGAGGTGGCTGTGCGGACGCGCGGTGGCGGACTTCGTTGTCATGCGTGCTGAACCTTCTTGGGGTCTAGGGAAAGGGCTCCTCGTGGGACCACTTGAATTTACCGTGTTGGGGGCGCAGGTCGTACCCGGCACATCCGGCGCCGGACTACGTGCGGCCGGAAACATTTCCCATTCCGGCCGGAATGCCCGTAGAATTAGTTTTGGTCACGATGACCATAACTAAAGCGGGCGCCCAGCGCCCGACTCGGCCGAAGGCGGTGGAAGCATGTACAGCAGCTCAGCGAATGTCTCGGAGCGCCAGGCTGCGCCGCCGTCACTGGCCATCTCCACCGTCATTTTCGCGCTCCGGCCCAGCGAGACGTCCGGCCGGCCCACGCTTTGGCTGCCGCTGGTCCGCCGCATCCGGGAGCCCTTCAAGGGACTCTGGGCTTTGCCGGGCGGGCCGCTCACGCACAGCGAATCGCTGCAGGACGCCGCGTCACGGAACCTTCGGGAGACAACCGGACTGGCCCCCAGCTACCTGGAACAGCTGTACGCCTTCGGCGGCCTGCACCGCTCACCCACCCAGCGCGTGGTCTCGATCGTCTACTGGGCGCTGGTCCAGCCGACGGAGGCTGCCCTGGCGGACGTCTCGGAGAACGTGAGGTGGTTCCGCGCGGACCGCCTTGGGGACCTGGCGTTCGACCACAACGCCATCGTGGACTACGCGCTGTGGCGGCTGCGCAACAAACTTGCCTACGGCTCCGTGGCCTACCACCTGCTGGGCGAGTACTTCACCCTGGCGCAGGTCCGGGAAGTCTACGAGGCCGTGCTGGACCGCGAACTGGATCCCGCAAACTTCCGCCGGCAACTCAGGTCCACCCCCGAAATCGAAGAAACAGACCAATTCCTCCAGGGCGGCAAGCACCGCCCGCCACGCCTCTACCGCTTTACCGGCCGGCCCGGCCTTGACCCAGACAACAGGAGCACACTATGAGCAGCGTCAACACAGCAATCCAGCTGATCACGCGCGAACAGGCCGAAAAAGGCGCGGCGGCGAAGGGCAGCACCTGCAGCCCCGCCCTCGCCAAGGGCCCGTGGGACTACGACCTGGCCGAGGCCCTCGCCGGCGTGCCCGCTTACGGCCCCGGAGCGTCCAGTGCCGACGTTGCCCCGGCCGCCACGCCCCGCCAGGGCCAACTTCCCGAGGAGTACAAGCAGGCCAGCGACGCCGAGTTGGCAGGACGTATCCTCGCGGCAAAGGCTGAACTGGGGGACCGCGCCGTGATTTTGGGCCACTTCTACCAACGGGACGAAGTGATCCAGTACGCGGACTTCGTGGGTGACTCCTTCCAGCTGGCCAACGCCGCACTCACCAGGCCCGACGCGGAAGCGATCATCTTCTGCGGCGTCCACTTCATGGCCGAAACCGCAGACATCCTCTCCACCCCCGAACAGGCCGTCATCCTGCCCAACCTTGCCGCCGGATGCTCCATGGCCGACATGGCGGACGCCGACTCCGTGGCTGAGTGCTGGGAACAGCTGGAGGAAATCTTCGGCACCGAGCCCGACGCCGACGGCCGCGTTCCGGTCATCCCCGTCACCTACATGAATTCCTCCGCAGCCCTCAAAGCCTTCTGCGGCGAGCACGGCGGCATTGTCTGCACCTCGTCCAACGCCAAAACCGTCCTGGAGTGGGCCTTCCAGCGGGCCCGCCGCGTGCTGTTCTTCCCGGACCAGCACCTGGGCCGCAACACCGCCAAGGCCCTGGGCGTGCCGCTGGAGCAGATGCCCATGTGGAACCCCCGCAAGGACCTCGGCGGGAATGACGAACAGGCCCTCCTGGATTCCCGGGTCATCCTGTGGCACGGGTTCTGCTCCGTCCACAAGCGCTTCAGCGTGGCGCAGATCGAGAAAGCCCGGGCCGATTTCCCGGGTGTCCAGGTGATCGTCCACCCCGAGTGCCCCATGGAGGTGGTGGACGCTGCGGATTCGGCGGGCTCCACGGACTTCATCAAAAAGGCCATCGCCGGCGCCACCGAGCCCACCACGTTTGCCATCGGCACCGAGATCAACATGGTGAACCGGCTGGCGGCCGAATACCCGCAGCACAACATCTTCTGCCTGGACCCCGTGATCTGCCCCTGCTCCACCATGTACCGGATCCACCCGGGCTACCTCGCCTGGGTGCTCGAGGAACTCGTTGCCGGCAGGGTGGTCAACCGGATCACCGTTGACGACGCCGTGCAGGCCAACGCCCGGACCGCGCTCGAGCGCATGCTCGCCGCCAGGCCGTAATGAAAGGGCAGCCGAACATGCCCGCCCCCAGGGCGGCAACCCAGCCGCGGGGCAACGCTGGCAGCGTCCCGCGGCGGCGGCTGATCGTCGTCGGCACCGGCATCGCCGGCCTGTATGCCGCGCTGCTGGCAGCGGACGCCGGCGCCGACGTTGTCCTGCTTACCAAGGGCCAGCTGGATGAAAGCAACACCTGGTACGCCCAGGGCGGCATCTCGGCCGTGCTCGCCGACCCCGCCCCCGGAGACTCCGTGGCCGCGCACATTGCCGACACGCTCCAGGCCGGGGCCGGGCACTGCGACGAGGACGCCGTCCGCCTGCTGTGCACCGAAGCACGCCAGGACATCGCAGGGCTGCAGCGCTTCGGCGTGCGTTTCGACCTGGCGCACGACGGCGGCCCGGCCCTGGGCCTGGAAGCCGCACACAGTGCCCCCCGCATCCTGCATGCAGGCGGCGATGCCACCGGCGCCAAGGTGGCTGAAGGCCTCATCCGCTTGGTACTGGCAAGGGAGGCGGAGGGAAAGCTCACCGTCCTGGCCGAGGCCTATGCCACCGCCCTCGTGCAGCGGGACCGCAAGGTTACCGGCCTGGAGTACCTGCGGGACGGCCGCCGCTGCAGCCTCCAGGGGGACGCTGTCCTCCTGGCCACCGGGGGAGCAGGACAGCTGTTCGCCCAGACCACCAACCCCGCCGTGGCCACAGCCGACGGCCTCGCGCTCGCCGTCCGCGCCGGCGCCGCCGTGTCAGACCTGGAGTTCTTCCAGTTCCACCCCACCTGCCTGGTCAATGCGGCCACGGCCCACCCTGCCCGCCTGGACGGGCCCCTGCTGATTTCCGAAGCCGTCCGCGGTGAAGGGGCAGTCCTGCTGGATGCCGGTGGCCGCCGCTTCATGCGGGCCTACCACCCCGATGCCGAACTTGCCCCGCGCGACGTGGTGTCCCGCAGCATCGCCCTGCACCTGGCCAAGCTCGGCGACCCCAACGGCCACGTCTACCTGGACGCCCGGGTCATCGAAGAAACCCGCGGCACCGGCTTCCTCGAGCGGCGGTTTCCCACCCTCAGCCGGAAAACCCGCGAGGCCGGCATCGACTGGACCCGCGAACTGGTCCCCGTCGCGCCCGCTGCCCACTACTGGATGGGCGGCATCACCACCGACCTCCACGCCCGCACCAGCATCCCAGGCCTGTACGCAGCCGGCGAAGCTGCCTGCACCGGCGTCCAAGGGGCAAACCGGCTGGCCAGCAACTCCCTCCTGGAGGGACTCGTTTTCGGCCGGCGCGCTGTTCAATCCTTTCTTTCCGGTTCTGCTTGGGTGTCGCCTGACGGCGCTCCTCCGCGTACTAGCTCGGCCGCGGGCGGCCTCCCTTTGACGTACGCTTCCGGAACCCCGGCAGTCGACGAGGGCGGGTCACGTTCAGAAGGGCTTCCGATCAACGCGGCGGCCGAATCGGGTGCTTCGGGTGGGAGCCTGCTTGCCAGCTTCGGTGGGGGGAGTGAGCCGTTCTCGCGGGATACTCTTCGGCGGTTGATGACTTCGCATGCCGGGGTGCTGCGCTCCAAGGAACTGTTGGTAGAGGCGGCCGGAATCCTCGACCGGTGGGCCGCCGTCGTTCTTCCCGATGCTGTTGCTGCCGGCGGGGATGGCGATCCTTTGGAACTCGAGGACCGGAATTTGTTGCTGGCAGCCCGGCTGCTGGTCGCTGCCGCGCTTGCCCGCCGCGACTCCCTTGGGGCGCATTACCGCAGCGACGAGCCCGACGAACCCGAAACGTATTCCCTTCGCCCGAAAGCGAGCCTCCTCAATGACTGAACACTCCGTGCTGGACCAGGCCACCCGCAGGCACGCGGCCCCCGCGCTGACCCTGCCTGCGGCGCCCGTCCGGGAGATCCTCGAACGCGCCTTCGCCGAGGACGCTCCTGCCGGTGACATCACGTCCCAGCTCCTCATACCCGCGGACGCACGCGCCACGGCCGTACTGAACGCCCGCGTCCCCGGCGTCCTGAGCGGGGCAACAGTCTTCCGGGACGCCATGCAGCTCGTGGACCCCGGCACCTCCGTTGAGCTGCTGGCGGCCGATGGGGAAACGTTCCACGCCGGCACCCACCTCGCCCGGGTCAGCGGACCGGCGCGCTCGGTGCTCCTTGCCGAAAGGGTAGCGCTCAACCTGGTCCAGCGGATGTCCGCCATCGCCACCAGGACCGCCGAGTTCGTGCAGCTCACGCAGGGCACGTCCGCCCGCATCACGGACACCCGCAAGACAACCCCCGGGCTGCGCGTCCTGGAACGGTTCGCCGTGCGCTGCGGCGGGGGAGCCAACCACCGCTACAGCCTCTCCGACGCCGTTTTGGCCAAGGACAACCACCTGGCCGTTATGACCGGCGGGGACCCGGCCAAGCTCACCGGACTCCTGCTGGCCGCCAAGGCCCAGCTGGGCCACACCACGCACTTCGAAGTGGAAGTGGACCGCATGGACCAGATCGAGCCCGTCCTGGCCGCAGGCGTGGACACCATCATGCTGGACAACTTCACCGTGGACGAGCTGAAGGCGGGCGTGGCGCTGGTGGCAGGACGGGCACGGGTGGAAGCGAGCGGAAACGTCAACCTGCAGACCGTTGCAGCCATCGCCGCGACGGGTGTGGACGTCATCTCGGTCGGTGCCCTCACCCACACGGTGGCGGCCCTGGACCTCGGCCTGGACGTCGAACTGACCGTGCGGTGAACACGCCGTGATCTTCCTCGACGCCGCCGCCACCACCCCGGTCCGCCGGGAAGTGCTGGACGCCATGTGGCCCTACCTGACCGGCGAATTCGGAAACCCCTCGAGCCATCACGGCCTCGGTGAGGCAGCGGCCCGGGCGCTCGCAGATGCGCGGGCCTCGGTTGCTGCCGTCCTCGGCTGCCGGCCCGGCGAGGTGACGTTCACCTCCGGGGGCACGGAGGCGGACAACCTGGCCGTCAAAGGTATTGCCCTGGCACGGCAGGCTGCCGACCCGGCGCTGACCAGGGTGGTGATCAGCGCCGTCGAACATCCCGCGGTGGAGGAATCAGCCCGGTACCTGGAGCGCTTCCATGGCTTCACCGTCGATGTGCTTCCCGTGGACAGCACCGGCCAGGTTACGCCGGAAGCACTGGCCGGCCTTCTCCGGCCGGAGACCGCCCTCGTCAGCGTCATGTATGCCAACAACGAGGTGGGCACCGTCCAGCCCGTCGCCCGGCTGGCCGCCCTGGCCCGGGAGCTCGGTGTGCCCTTCCACACCGATGCCGTCCAGGCGGCGGGCTGGCTGCCGCTGGACACCAAGGCGCTGGGCGTTGATGCCATGAGCATCTCCGGGCACAAGCTCGGTGCGCCCAAAGGCTGCGGCGTGCTGTTCGTGCGGGGCCGGACCCGGCTGGAGCCGGTCATCCACGGCGGCGGCCAGGAACGCGGCCGGCGCTCCGGGACGGAAAATGTGGCGGGAGCCGTTGGCCTGGCCACCGCCCTGACGCTTGCCCAGTCCCGGCAGCGGGACCAGGAAGTGAAGGTTACGGCGCTCAGGGACACGTTCATCAGTGCCGTGCTGTCCGCTGTACCCGGGGCGGTCCTCACCGGCCATCCCACAGAGCGGCTTCCATCCGTGGCGTCGTTCTGCTTTCCCGGGACGAGCGGCGAATCCGTGCTCCTGGAACTGGAACGCCAGGGTGTGGTCTGTTCGAGCGGATCGGCCTGCGCCGCAGGCTCCGATGCGCCCTCGCCCGTGCTGACCGCCCTCGGGATTTCCGCCGAGGTTGCGCAGACGGCGGTACGGTTCAGTTTTGACGCGTCGGTGACGGCGGAAGACCTGGACGCCGCTGCCCGGGCAGTCAGCACGGCGGTCGCGAGTGTCAGGACCCTCGGCGCGGGCTAGCGGTGCCTGGTCCTAGCAGGCGGTGGACGGGCTGTTGTTCCTCCACGAGGGCGGGGGAGGAAAAAATGATCCGTCACTCGTCAGTAAAGCTCGCCTACCGGGATCTCGACGGCCAGCCTGTTGGACGGGCCGGGCAAAGGGCATGCCCAGGCCTCGTTGTACGCACACGAGGGGTTGTAGGCAAAGTTGAAGTCCAGGACGAACGTGGCACCGGGGCCGGTGCCCTGGACGCCGTGGAAAGCGCCCTTGATGGTGTCCAGCAGATACCGGCCTGCCCCGTAGGTTCCACCCGGCTGCCCTGCTGTGGCGTCACGGAAGGGCACGAAGATGCCGCCGCCGTAACCGTGGAGCTTCCAGACCGCGAGCTGCCCCATCTCCGGCAGGTCGAACGTGCCCAGCCGGATGAAGCGGACCACGCCGTCGGTGCCGGTATCCACGGTCAGTTCGCGGCCGGCACCTTCCTTGGTCAGCGGCACATGGAAGCGGTAGATGGGGTCGTAGTCCGCCGTCTTCAGCCCCGAAAACCGTGCCTTGTCTGCCGCGGTCAGCGCGGACGCCGGGTGTGTGGCAAACATCAGGTCGCGCTGGTGCCGCCAGTAGGAATGCGCCTCCGCCGGATTCTCCGCGGAAAGCTTCCGGACATTGTCATACAGCGCAAATGTCCGCAGCCGCCAGTCTGCAATGTCGACGGCGGAGATGTCCGCCGGGGTTTCTTCGGCTATGCCGTGCTGTTCCGCCATAGCCCCAG
>NZ_JARHXQ010000052.1:0-4509 GCF_029222765.1 Arthrobacter sp. Cr_A7
AGGGCGTTACCGTCCCACGAGGCCCATGTGCAGGTCGTTGTAGCGGTTCCCCTGCACGCCGATGCGGCTGGCGACAGCATTCAGATCGGCGACCTCATCGGCGGACAACGCCACGGTGGTGGCGGCTGCGTTCTCTTCGAGGCGCTCCCGACGGCGTGTCCCCGGGATCGGCACAATCCATGGCTGCTGTGCCAGGAGCCATGCCAGCGCGATTTGTCCGGGGGTGGCGTTCTTGGCGGCGGCCAGTCCGGCGACGTGGTCCACCAACGCCTGGTTAGCGGCGCGGTTCTCGGCTGTGAAGCGCGGGATGGTGCCGCGGACGTCACCTTCCGCGAACTCTGTGGACGTATCTACGGTGCCGGTGAGGAAGCCCTTGCCGAGCGGGCTGAAGGGCACGAACCCGATCCCCAGTTCTGCCAGGGTGGGCAGCACTTCCGGCTCCGGGTCCCGCGTCCACAGCGAGTACTCGCTCTGCACAGCCGTTACCGGAAAGACGGCATGCGCTGCGCGGATGGTGGCAGCCGAGGCCTCGGACAGCCCGAAGTGGCGGACCTTGCCGGCCTGGACGAGTTCGCCGACGGCACCGGCCACCTCTTCAATCGGCACATTGGGGTCCACCCGGTGCTGGTAAAAGAGGTCGAGCGTGTCGACGCGCAGGCGGCGGAGTGACTCGTCCGCGACGCGTTTGATCCGCTCCGGTGAACTGTCGAGTCCTACGGATTTGCCGTTCTCGATCCGCCACCCGAACTTCGTGGCGATGACGACCTCGTCCCTGACCGGCGCGAGGGCTTCCCCCACGAGTTCCTCGTTGACGAACGGGCCGTACACCTCCGCCGTGTCAAAGAAGTTGATGCCCATCCCGACGGCGTCCCGCAGCACCCCGATCATCGCCTGCCGGTCCCCGGGATTTGGACCATAGCTCTGCGACATCCCCATGCAGCCAAGGCCCACAGCCGATACCTGTAGGCCCTGCCCAAGTGTCCGTATATGCATCATGTCTCCCTCGTTGATGACGTCGCTGCCGGAGCGTGCCCGGCCTTCCTCCAGTCAACGGCTTTTCGCGGCGCCTGTGGGAGTCCCTGCTGTAACTGGTACTGGCAGGACCTCCCTAAGCCGGCCTCCCGCCGTCGTCCGCCCGCCGTTGCCATCCCGGGCCAGCCTGTCCCGTGGGACGATAGGTCCAGCGCGCTGGTGGCGCGCGGCTTCGTGACGATGAACGGGGGGCATCATGACGGTTGATTCGACCTCGAGTGCGCCGGGAGGACTGCGCCACCCTGACATGGAAGCCGCGAACGTTCCCGGACTGCTGGATGACAATCCCGGGGCCGCCATGACGGTGCTGGTCGCCGACGACGACGAAGGGTCCCTGCTCGTGGCGAAAGCCGCAGTAGAGAAATCCGGGCATCAGTGCATTGTGGCCGCGGATGGCGACGCCGCATGGCAGCTTTACCAGGAGCGGCGCCCCCAGGTGGTGGTCACCGACCTGATGATGCCCGGGCTGGACGGGTTCGATCTGTGCCGGGCCATCCGGGCCGCCGAAACAGGCACCTATACGTACGTCATGCTGCTGACCTCGCACGGCGCCCAGGAGGACGTGCTGGAAGGCATGAGGGCCGGAGCGGACGACTACGTGGCCAAACCGCTGGACCCTTTCATCCTGCACACCCGCCTGCTGGCCGCCCGGCGGGTCACGGCACTCCATGGTGCCCTGGCCACCGCCCTGGATGAAGCCAGGGACAGCAATGAGCGGCTCGCGGAATTCACCGGCCGGGTCAGCCACGACCTCCGCAACCCGCTGACCTCTATCCTGGGCTACGTCGAGCTGGGTGCCACAGACGCAGAATCGGGCCACCCGGAAGAGGCCGCAGAGTACCTGGAAATCGTCGGCGGCAGCGCGCGGAGGATGCTGTCCATGGTGGAGGAGCTGCTGGCGTTCTCTACCGTCGGCGGCTCCCTGTCCCGGTCCCGGCTGTCGCTGGCAAGCCTGGTCAGGGACGTCACCGAGGACCTGAGGCTGGGCCTGCAGGAAGCCGGCGCCGTAGTGCACTGTGAGGATTTTGTTCTCGACGCCGACGAAAGCCAGCTGCGCATGGCCCTGCAGAACCTGATCCAGAACGCGGTGGCCTACCGGCGCCCGGGCGTTCCCCCTGTCGTCACCATCAGCGGGCAGGGAGCCGGAGCCGGTACAGTGGTCCGGGTCGAGGACAACGGCAAGGGGATCGCCGCAACGGACCGGCGCAGGGTAATTGAACCGCTGGTCCGGCTGAACAGGGCAGGCGACCCCGCCGGCACCGGGCTGGGCCTCGCTACGTGCGCCAGGATTGCCGCCGCCCACGGCGGACGGCTGGAGATTTCTCCTGCCCTCAGCGGTGGTACGGCCGTCAGCATCTACCTCGGGGCGCTGTAACCCAGGGATAAGCCCCGGCATGCCGGCGCCGCGGCGGGGGATTGGTCCCTTCCAGTTCACCCGCCGGCAAACAACAGGTCCTTCGCCGTTCTTCCAAAACCAGCAGTCTTTTCACGCACCCCTTCTGCCCGGCACACCCCATCGCCCGGGCGGACATCCCCGAGGTACCAGGAGTACTCCGTGTTCGTGAAAAGCACCCTTGCCGCCGTCGCTGTCCTCGCCTCCCTGGCTGGGACGGCCGCAGCACCGGCCCAGGCCGAGGCAACCAAGCCTGCGCCCGTCGTCGTCGGCCAACCGCTGGCCCAGGCACATGCGCACAACGACTATGAGCATGACCGCCCCCTGTTCGACGCGCTGGAGCACGGCTTCACCAGTGTCGAAGCGGACGTCTGGTTGGTGGACGGCGAGCTGCTGGTGGCCCACGACCTGGAGGACGTCCAGCCCGGCGTCACACTCGAAAGCCTCTACCTTGACCCGCTGCAGGACCTGGTCCGCAGCCAGCAGGGCCACAGCGTCTACCCGCAGTGGGACGGCAGCCTGCAGCTCCTGATCGACATCAAGAGCGACGGCGAGGCCACCTACGCCGCCATCGAGCAGGAACTGGCCGAGCACCGCGACATCATGAGCCGTTACACCAACGGCACCACCAAGACCGGCCCGGTCACCGCCGTCATCAGCGGCAACCGCCCGCTGGCCACCATGCAGGCACAGGAAAAGCGGTTCAGCTTCTACGACGGCCGCTCCGCCGACCTCACCTCCGGCAAGCCCGCCGGCCTGATGCCGCTGGTCAGCGACAACTGGACGAGGCTTTTCACTTGGCAGGGCGTTGGGCCCATGCCCGAGGCTGAGCGCACCAAGCTGCACGCCTACGTTGCCGAGGCGCACGCCAACGGCTACCGCGTCCGCTTCTGGGCCACCCCCGACATGCCGGGCGACGCGCGTGACGCGGTCTGGAATGAACTCTTCGACGCCGGCGTGGACCACATCAACACCGACGACCTCGCCGGACTGCAGCAGTTCCTCACCGCCCGCGCGGCTTAGCCCTTCCTAGAGAAACAGGAACAAGTTCCATGCCTTCCAAGACCATCAAAACCACGACGGCGGCAGCCGTCCTGGCGCTTGGCCTCCTTGCGTCCCAGCCCGCCATTGCCGCTGACAGCACCAGCGAGGCCTTTACCTTCGGCGTCATCGGTGACATCCCTTACGGCGAGGCCGAAATCGCCAAGTTCCCCGCCCGCATCCAGGACATCAACGCCGACAGTGCGCTGAAGTTCGTCACCCACGTGGGCGACATCAAGAATGGCTCCTCGGTCTGCTCGGATGAGTACTTCGCCAACATCCGCACCCAGTTCGACACGTTCGAGCACCCGCTGGTCTTCACCCCGGGCGACAACGAATGGGTGGACTGCCACCGGACCAACAACGGGGCCTACAACCCGCTGGAACGGCTGGGCAAGCTGCGTGAAGTCTTCTTCAACGAACCCGGCAAGACCCTGGGCGCCACCATGCCGGTCAAGACCCAGGAGAGCCTCGGACTGCCGGAAAACGTCCGCTTCACCCAGAACCGGGTGGCCTTCTCCGTGCTGAACATCCAGGGCAGCAACAACTCGCTGCTGCCGTGGAGCGGCTTGGGCGAAACCACGGCCACCCCCGAGCAGCTGGCCGAAGTTGAGCACCGGACGGACGCGGTCCTGGGCCAGATCCGCGAAACGTTCGATGACGCCGAGCGCCGCAACGACCGCGCCGTGGTGCTGATGACGCAGGCCGACATGTTCGACCCGTCGCTGCTGGCCGCTGCCACGGCAAACCCTGACCTGGTGTCCGGGTTCCGCGAGATCGTTCAGGCCATTGTCGAGGAAATCAACGGCTTTGACCGCCCCGTCTACCTCATCAACGGCGACAGCCACGTCTTCGCCGAGAACCAGCCCCTGGCCGAGGGCTCACCGTGGCTGGACATCTACGGCCAGGCCCCCGCGGATGACCTGCAGCGCATCACCGTGGACGGCTCGACCAACGCCACCAACTACGTCCGGTTCACAGTGGCCGGCAACAGCGCCGATGGCGGCGAGGTCCTGAGCTGGGAGAAGGTCCCCTTCAGCTCG
>NZ_JARHXQ010000053.1:0-2022 GCF_029222765.1 Arthrobacter sp. Cr_A7
AGGGGTTAATGAACTGCTCCCCGAAAGTTGGACTGAAAATTCAGTCCTTACGATCGGGGAGCAGTTTTATGCAGAACAGTAGTTCGTTGTCTGAGGAACAGCGCGAAGCCGCGGTAGCGTTGTTCGAGTTGGGTTGGGGTGCGAAGGCAGCAGCGACGAGGCTAGGGGTCCGTTCAAAAGCTGTCATCCGCATCCATGGCTTGTGGAGAGTTCGCGGAGGTACGGCGCTGGTGACCAAATCAACCCATCGGAAGTTCACATTCGAGTTCAAACTCGCCGCCGTCCGCCGATTCCAAGCCGGAGAGAGCCAGATCGCTCTGGCAAAAGAGCTCGAGCTTTCCTCACCGGATCTGATCAAAAAGTGGGCACGAATATACCGCAGTGAAGGCGAAGACGGCTTGCGCCCGAAACCACGCGGCCGACGGATCTCATCCCCTAAGGCGCCGACACAGCCGGAGTCGGAGCTGCAGCGGCTGCGCCGCGAGAACGAGCGTTTGCAGGCAGAGGTGGCCTTCCTGGGAAAAGTAAAAGCCTTGAGGGACGAGGAACAGCGCTAAAGGTCCGCGCTGTCATCGCTCTCAAGGCCGAGCACCGTTTGGAAGTTCTTCTGGACGTCGCAAGGCTGCCACGGTCCACGTTCTTCTATCACCAAGCCCGGCTGCTGGCTCCTGACCCCCATGCAGAGCTCAAAGCAGCGGTCACGGGCATCTTTGAGAAAGCCCACGCCCGGTACGGGCACCGCCGTGTCCATATCGAACTGGTCAAACAAGGCTGGACGGTCGCGAAGAAAACCGTGCTGAAGCTGATGCGTTTACTGCGGCTGGTCTGCAAGGTCCGGCGGAAAAACCGCTACAACTCCTATCAGGGCGAGCAGGGCGTTGTTGTCCCGAATCTGTTGAAACGCCAGTTTGATGCAGATGCGCCGAATCAGAAATGGGCGACCGACGTGACCGAGTTCAGCGTCGGCGACAGGAAACTGTACCTCTCACCGGTCATGGACCTTTTCGACCGGCAGATCATCTCCTACGCCCTTGGCCTCTCACCCAACTTGGAATTGACCAACTCATCCCTGCGCGGTGCCCTGACCACCCTGGAGAGCGGGCAGAAACCCCTTGTACACTCCGATCAGGGATTCCAATACCAGCACACCTCCTGGCGCAAACTCCTGGAGAACGCCGGCGCCATTCAGTCGATGTCCCGCAAAGCCAACTGCTACGACAACGCCGTTATGGAGAACTTTTTCGGACATCTCAAAGAAGAGCTCTTCCACCGCGACCGATTCCTCAACACCGATGCGCTGGCAACAGCACTGCACGAGTACATGCGCTGGTACAACATGGAAAGAATCTCCACCAAGCTCAACGGCCTAAGCCCAGTGCAATACCGTGCTCAGGCTCTCGCCGCGTAGGAAGCGGGAGAGCAGGCCGTTCTTCCCCCTATTAGGAAGGTCCGACGCCGCTCACGTATATGAAATTGCCGCCGAGTTCCTGAGCCAGTTCCCTCAAATCTTTGCCGCTTGGAGGCTCATTTAGTGCTTCGGACATGTCCACTACCATCCAGTTGCCGCCCTCGACAATGGTCAGCGGCTGCGCCGAATCGCTGTGTAGCTGGTGCTCGGCATTTCTGGCCTCTTCGGTCTTGAACCACACGACCTGGACGCGGTTTGCGCACACGACGTATTCGGCCGTGAAACCTGCAAGGTCGGGATTGATGATGGGATCCGTCTTGGGCTTGTCATCGCAGCCGATTACCCTGGCAACAGCCTGACGGGCACTATCGAGGGAAGCGAATTCACTGTGCTGCAATGCCGTTGCCGTCTGCGTGGTAGTAGTTTGCTGCGGTACAGCCGCAGGCTGCGAGTTGACCGCGCAGCCTGAAAGCCCGACAACCACCCCAAGCGCTGCTACGGGTGCCATGCCTTTGCGTGTGATCAACATTGATTCCCCATCCCCCCGGAGGTTATTTCAGTCATCCTTGCATACGACTGGCGAGGCGTACAGGTAACGAGGGGCCTTAGGTGGT
>NZ_JARHXQ010000054.1:0-3734 GCF_029222765.1 Arthrobacter sp. Cr_A7
AGGGTTAGCCCTGGCCGGATGCGTGCCTAGGGTTCACCCTCCGGCGGCAGACGGATCTCCCGGGGCTCGGCTTCCGCCATCCGCTGCTCCGTCCAGTACTCGAGGATCTCCTCGTGAGTCTGGGGTACATCGATACGGCTGACCGGCTCCGGATCCGGTTGGTCGTTCCTAGGAGATTTGCGCAAGGTTGTAGGTCGCCTCGATTTCGAGGCCCCAGTACGGGCCGTACATGACCTTGGAGCCGCTGTAGCCGTAACTGTTGATGCTGTTCTGGACGCCGTTAGCTCCTGAGCCGATAAACCAAGGTCCGCCGGATGCGCCGCCGTTCATGTTGCAGGGAATGCCCTGTGTATTGAACTTATTGGTGGTGTCTGGGGTGGCTGTGCCTTCGCAGTTCTGGAGCGTCAGGCCGTTGAACTGCTTATCTGCCGGGTAACCGTAGGACGTGTAGAAGAGGCCCCGGGGCTGGTTGAACGCAACCTTGGAACCGCCTACTACATCGGTGAGGAATCTACCGGTTTCGTCCGGGTTCATCACCGCAAATGCCGTGTCGAAGGAGATGTTGCCGTTGGCGCGCCACTCAATAGGCGTGTAGAGGTTACGGGCCGTCCACGTGCCATACGGAGTCGCGCCGTTGTCGTAGGCAGGGACAAACGCGAAGTTCTTGGCCTCCTGGCCGGGCCCGCCAACGGCGCAGTGGCCTGCGGTGGCGACTGTACTCCGGTTGATGGACTGGACGGCATTGCCGGAGCAGACGTAGTTGTAGTCGCCCATGGTGAAGAAGATCTTGCCTACGTGGCTCACTGTCTGTGGTTCACCCTTGCCGCTGCCCTTAGTGGCGGCGGGTTTGCCCTTCTCCACCGTTGCGGCGTTGGAGCGGTTGCCGCGTTCCAGAGCCTTGCCGGCCAGGACGTCACCGGGAATGGCACTCTTCATTTTGTCGGCGGTCCAATAGTCGGCTGCGCCGAGGCCTTCTACGGCGATGCTGGCGACCGACGGATCCTTCTTGTCTTCCGAGGCGGCCGGTGCGGCGGTGGCTCCGCCGGCTGAGCCAAGTACCAGAGCGGCCGCTGTTGAAAGGCTCAAAAGGCCGGTGGCCAAGGACCTGGTGCGTGTCATTGTTGTCCTGTCTTGAACGGGGTGTCGGCCCCGGGGTGGGCCGGAATATGCCGTAGCGAATTTATCGTCATTTGACAAGTATGTAAATAGTAGTGACTTATCATGTAGGGCCTCCTGCGAGTGTCCCTCGGCTCTTGACCAGGAACGCGCGACGGCGGCGGCGCAGCCGGGTGCGTGCCGCCGTCGTCCGTTCTCCAGCGCTGTAATCCTGCTCACCGGCAGGGTAATCCAAGGGCGCCGGTAGGGTTCAACGCGGCGTCCTCGGGTAAGTTGTAGATGGTGAAATAGACCGGATTTCATAACCAAGCCGACCTTCAGGGAGACGCCCGCGCATGTCCAAGATTATCTACACCCACACCGACGAAGCGCCGATGCTGGCTACCTATTCGTTCCTGCCCATCATCGAGGCGTTCGCTTCGACAGCAGGTGTGGAGGTGGAGACCCGCGACATCTCGCTCGCCGGCCGCATCATCGCCGTGTTCGGTGACTACCTCACCCCGGAGCAGCAGATCGGTGACGCCCTTGCTGAACTGGGTGAACTGGCGAAGACGCCGGAAGCCAACATCATCAAGCTGCCCAACATCAGCGCCTCCATCCCGCAGCTGAAGGCCGCCATTGCAGAGCTGCAGGGCCAGGGCTACGGGCTGCCGGACTACCCGGACAACCCCTCCTCGGACGAGGAAACGGCCATCCGGTCCCGCTACGACAAGATCAAGGGCTCCGCCGTGAACCCGGTCCTGCGCGAGGGCAACTCGGACCGCCGCGCACCGCTGTCCGTCAAGAACTACGCACGCCAGAACCCGCACTCCATGGGCGCCTGGACCGCAGACTCCAAGACCAACGTGGCCACCATGGGCAAGGACGACTTCCGCTCCAACGAGAAGTCCGTGGTCATTGAGTCCGAGGGCACCATCGCCATCCAGCTGGTCCGCGAGGACGGCTCCGTGAAGGTCCTGAAGAAGGCCTTCCCCGTCCTGGCCGGCGAGGTCATCGACGGCACCGTCATGCGCGCCGCCGCCCTGGACGAGTTCCTGCAGGCACAGGTGGCCCGTGCCAAGGAAGAGGGCGTGCTGTTCTCCGCACACCTGAAGGCCACCATGATGAAGGTTTCGGACCCCATCATCTTCGGCCACGTGGTCAAGGCCTACTTCTCCGAGCTCTTCGAGACCTACGGCAAGCAGCTCGCAGCCGCCGGCATCAGCCCCAACAACGGCCTGGCCGCCATCCTCAGCAGCCTGGAGGACCTTCCCGAGGACGTCCGCGAAGGCGTGCAGAACCTCATCAAGAAGGGCCTCGAAGAAGGTCCCGCCCTGGCCATGGTGGACTCGGACAAGGGCATCACCACCCTGAACGTCCCATCCGACGTGATCGTGGACGCCTCCATGCCCGCAATGATCCGCAGCTCCGGCCACATGTGGGGCCCGGACGGCAAGGAAGCAGACACCCTGGCGGTCCTGCCGGACAGCTCCTACGCCGGCATCTACCAGGTGGTCATCGATGACTGCCGCGCCAACGGCGCCTACGACCCCACCACCATGGGCACCGTCCCGAACGTCGGCCTGATGGCGCAGGCCGCCGAAGAGTACGGCAGCCACGACAAGACGTTCGAGATCCAGGAAGCCGGCACGGTGCAGATCGTGGACGGCGAAGGCAACGTGCTGATCGAACACCAGGTCTCCGTGGGCGACATCTGGCGCGCCTGCCAGACCAAGGACCTCCCCATCCGAGACTGGGTCAAGCTGGCCGTCACCCGCGCCCGCGCCTCCCAGACTCCCGCCGTGTTCTGGCTGGACGAGGAGCGCGCCCACGACGCCAACCTCATCGCCAAGGTCAACGAGTACCTCAAGGAGCACGACACCGAAGGCCTGGACATTCAGATCATGTCCCCGGTCAAGGCCATCGCGTTCACCCTCGAGCGGATCCGCAAGGGCGAGGACACCATCTCCGTGTCCGGCAACGTCCTCCGCGACTACCTTACGGACCTGTTCCCCATCCTGGAACTGGGCACCAGCGCCAAGATGCTTTCCGTTGTTCCGCTGATGAACGGCGGCGGACTCTTCGAAACCGGCGCCGGCGGTTCCGCCCCGAAGCACGTCCAGCAGCTGCTCAAGGAAAACCACCTGCGCTGGGACAGCCTGGGCGAGTTCCTGGCACTGGCCGTCAGCTTCGAGCACCTGGCCACCACCGCAGGCAACGCCCGCGCCCAGGTCCTGGCCGACACGCTGGACCGCGCCACCGGCACGTTCCTGCTGGAGAACAAGTCCCCGAGCCGCCGTGCCGGTGAGCTGGACAACCGCGGCAGCCACTACTTCCTGGCCCGCTACTGGGCAGAGGAACTGGCCAAGCAGACGGACGACGCCGACCTGGCCGCCGCGTTCAGCTCCGTCGCCGACGAGCTCTCCTCCAAGGAGGAAACCATCGTGGGCGAGCTGGCTGAGGTCCAGGGCTCCCCGGTGGACATCGGAGGCTACTACCACCCGGACGACGCCAAGGCTTCGGCCGTGATGCGCCCGTCCGCCACGCTGAACAAGGTCATTGCGACCCTCAGCTAGGTGATCCGCTGCTGCGGCAGTTGAGCATTAAAAGAGGCGGTGCCCCGGTTTACCCGGCGCACC
>NZ_JARHXQ010000055.1:0-1861 GCF_029222765.1 Arthrobacter sp. Cr_A7
AGGTTCAGGGGGTCCGGAGCCCTGCGACGGCACGCCCTGAACCCAACAGCCGGCCGCGCCAGCGGACGCCCGCCAACTGGTTGAAGCGCAGCGGAAACCAGGGCGAGCCCAGCGAGCATGCACTTGTCCCTGATTAGGGTTAGGACATGAGAGATCCAGCTCCACGCCCCGGCCACAGCGATAAAGCCAGGCGCGCAAGCGCCTGGACGTCACCAAGGACCTGCCGGGCCCTGGCCGTGGTGTTCACCGTTGCTGCGCTCCTATCGGTGGTGCTCGTGGTCGTGGATCTGGTTATCGGCCGGCCTGCTGCCGGTGACCTCTTTATCGTTTTCCTCAACGGCCTCGCGGCCGTGATCCTGTGGATGCTCGTACGGCGGACCGAAGGGCCGGCACGTTGATGTGCCGGCCCTTCGTGGTTTTCCTCGGCAAAAAGGAAACTTGTGGGTGCAGCGTCAGCGCTGCACTGCGGTTACAGCTCGTAGTGTCTTTGGTCTTTCCTTGGCCGGTCCACCGGGCCGGTCGCTGGGCCTGCGGTGAGCAGGCTCAGTTCCAGGATGTCTTCAAGGGGGCTCGCGTCCGGGGCAACGGTATCGTCCTCGGTCATGCGGAAATGATCTGCCACGCTCGGGGCTCCTTGGCTGTACGGGACGGCGGTGTCCTTTCACAGTATCGGCAGTTCCTGCGCGCGGGCTGGAAGTCGCGGCGCCCGCGTAGCGTGACGCGGCCGGCGGAGCGAAGCGGGGGAGGCCGCCGCGCACCTGGCGACGATCCACGATGAGGGCCGGACCCCTCTTTGTAGTGGAGTCCGGCCCTATCGAAGCTAGCGCTTCAGGCGGCGGTCATACGCCTTTTTCGGGTCCCGGCAGCAGTCTGCCAGCAGGCCGCGGTTGACCAGTTCGCCCAGCAGTTCCGCCAGCCGATACCCGGTGCTGTCCTCCAGCGCGAGCTTGAAGTACCGGGCGGCGAAACTGGACTGTCCTTTGAGCCATTCCAGCCAGCCGATCAGGCACAACATGGGGGCACGCTGCCCTTCCGGGGTGGCTTTCATCAGCTCGAACGCGACTTCCTGCGCCGTGTCCACGCGGGCCCAGTCCGGGCGGGTGGGGAACACACCAAGCATGACGGAGGTGAACTGCTCGGGCGCGTGCGGGACGATGTCGCCCATCATGTAGTCCCGGATGGTGGGGTGCTGCAACGCTCCTGCCAGCTGGTGCGCGGTTTCGGTCGTCAGGCTCTTCGGATCGTCGAGCACCTTGGCCCAGGCAGCACGGCTGGCTTCGAGGTCTTCGGGCCAGCCGTCTGGCTTGTGCGCTGCGATAGCCTCGCGGGCCGTCTCGTCTCCCGTGAAGGGTGCCGGGGCGATGAAGCCGGTGACAGCGCTGCCCCGGTAGATCAGGGCGGCGTTGCCGTTGCTGGTGGTGATGGCATCGAGCGACTCATCGGGGCAGCAGCTGGTGTCCGCGCAGTGGTAGTTCCGCCACAGTTCGGAGGTCACCAGCCATGCGTCCCGCAGCGGCATACCTGCAGTTTCCAGCTCGGTGCGCAGTGCCTGCACGTGCCCGGCGTAGGGACGGCTGCCGTCGCTGGTCTTCTCGTCGGTGTAGATGACCAGCAGGCTGCCGGTGGCGGCCTCGTCGGCGGTCAGGTAGCTGACGACGGTCTGGGCGAAACCTGCCGTGTCCTGTCCGAACGGGGCATCCACGCGCAGGGTCGCGCCGATCTTGTTGCCCTGCATGGTCAGTGCGACAAAGGATTCCGTAGGGGCCTGTCCCAGCGTGTGTGGGATGAAGGCCAGGACGTCGGCCGGGCCGGTGAATTTGATGAAGTCGTTCATGGTGTTGCTCCTTCTTGCCGAGAAGTT
>NZ_JARHXQ010000056.1:0-389 GCF_029222765.1 Arthrobacter sp. Cr_A7
AGTCCTTTGATGACGGACGCAACGCTCGGGCGGCGCGCAAGGACCGCCCCCGTGCCGTGCTGCACATCGATGACGCCCAGGACCTCAAGGGCCACCAGGGCCTGGGCCAGGGTGGCGCGGGACACCCCAAGCCGCTCGGCGAGGTCCCGCTCCGCGGGCAGGAGGTCGCCCGGCCCCAGCTGGGCTGACTCGATATAGGCAAGGATCTGCTCCACCAGCTGTTCGTACAGCCGCGGACGCGTCACCCGCTCCAGTCCAAGCCGTGATGTCTTCTCCACAAAGCCCTCGCTCCGTTGTCGTTCCTTCAAGAGTACAGGGCAGCTATTGACAGATAGACTCACTGTCTAGGAGGCTAGTCCAGTGAGCCAGTTACTCACGTCACATTCTTC
>NZ_JARHXQ010000057.1:0-7581 GCF_029222765.1 Arthrobacter sp. Cr_A7
AGTGCCGGCTGTCCTGATCCGCCGACAGGTTTGATCCGCTAACCCTCCAGGGCGTGGATCGTGAACGCGAGCGTGTGCGACTGGCCGGGTTCCAGGACAACAAGGTCCTGGCCAGAGTTAAAGGCATCGGGCGGGCAGGTCATTGGTTCAACCGCCAGACCCTTGCGGCCGCGCAATTCTCCTGAATAGAGCTGCAGCCAGGGTGCCTGGTCCCCCGTTGATTGCAGCACCGCCGCAAGCTGCACGGCAGGGTTGCGGAGGATGACGTCCCACTCCCCCTCAGGGAGGTTGGTGAAGGCATGGTCCAGCGACTGCGAGGCAATCCTGCGGGCGTCCGAGAAGTCAAAGTCCGTGCCCTTGGTATCAACAAGGTCCGTAGGCTGCAGCTTGTCGTCCGTCAGGAGCACCTTGCCTGCCCGGAAACTCAACTCGCAGGTGGAGATGTCCCCGCCGCCCACCGTGAGGTAGGGATGGGAGCCGCAGCCGTAAGGCACTGGTGCCGGGCCGCAGTTGAGGGCACTGAGCTCGATTCGCAGCCCCGTGGCCGCGTCCAGCGCGTAGGTTGCCGAGAGCGCAAGCGGAAAGGGGTACCCGGGCTCGCCGTGCAGCAGGTGCGCCAGGGTCGCTTCGGCCTGCGAGCGCTGCTCCACCCGCCATTCGCTCCACAGCGCAAGCCCGTGCAGCGCGCTCCCGGTGGCCGCCTCGTTGACCGGCAGCTCATAACGCTGCCCACCGAAGGAGTACGCACCGCCGTTCACCCGGTTCGGCCAGGGCATGAGCGTCTTGCCTGCGAAGGCGGGGGGCAGTTCGTCGGCAGGATAGGGCAGGACCAGGTCCTGGCCGCGGAAAGCCAGGCTGTGCAGCCCGGCCCCCACAGTGGTGACAACTGCCGTGTAGTCCCCCGCCTCGAGCGTGATGAGCTCACCGTTGGCGTTGACGATGGATGACATGCGGTTCCTTTCGGGAGGCGGGGCCAGGATCAGATCCGGCCTGGAGGTGCAGTGCTTTGGCGGACAACGAGTGACGTCGCGAGATCCAGGCGCAGATTGTTGGGCCGCTCGCCCTCCCGCAGGCGCAGAACCATCCGGGCAGCCTCTTCGGCCATCTCGATCAGGGGCTGATGCACGGTGGTGAGGGCCGGGCTGGACCAGCGTGCCACCTGAAGGTCGTCGTATCCCACGATGGACAGGTCCCCGGGAACGGACAGGCCCAGTTGGCGGGCGGCATCGAGCACGCCGAGGGCCTGCAGGTCACTGCCCGCGAAGATGGCGGTGGGCCTTTCCTCGAGGGCCAGCAGCTCCAGGGCATGGGCGCGTCCGCCGTCCACGTGGAAGTCGCCGTACCTGATCAAGGAGCGATCGATGGGAATACCGGCTGTATTCAGGGCTGAGCTGTAGCCGTCGATCCGCGCCAAGGAGCACATCATGTCCTCCGGGCCGGAGATGGCGGCTATTCGTGTGTGGCCCAGTTCGATGAGGTGGCGGGTCGCCATCATGCCTCCGGCCCAGTTGGCGGAGCCAACGGAGGGAACACCGGGGGCGGGGTCACCCGCGGGATCAATGATGGCAAAGGGAATGGAGCGGGCCTCCAGCTGCTGCCGGTATTCCAGCGGCAGGTCGGAGAAAACGAGGACAACCCCGGCGGGCTGCCGCGCCATCACGCCCTCCACCCAGCCTGCGCCCGGCGCATGCCTGGTGCCGCTTTCGGTGAGGATGACGCTCATGCCGTTCGCCTTGGCGACATTTTCGACGCCGCGGATAATCTCCAGCGCCCAGGCGCTTTCGAGTTCCGGGAAGACCAGCTCCAGGAGCGCCGACCTGGTCGATGCCTTTCGCCGTTTGTACCCATGCTCCTCCAGGAGCTCCTCAACTTTCGTCCGGGTTTTGCGGGAAACGTCGGCGCGGCCGTTGAGGACCTTCGAAATTGTCGACAGCGAAACGCCCGCCTCCTCCGCCAGCTGGGCGAGAGTAACGCGCACGTCGGAAGAAGAAGCAGGGCTCGTCATGAGAAACAGCATAGCGATACTTTCGGTTTTTGTGCCGCAAATTTGCGAACCTCTTGCGCCGGTGAATGGCCGCGCCTAGACTGTGATCCATCAAACAACTTTCGGTCCTAGTATCGAAACTTTCGAGAGGCGTTCAAAGATGAACCACCACGGTTGGGTGGCCCGCACGATTGCCGGCAGCGCGGCTCTGGCCCTTGGCCTGACAATGGCCGGCTGCTCAGGAGGGTCCGGCGCAGCAAGCCGGCCCGAAAATGAAATTCACGTCGCCATGTACGGCGATGCGGGGAACACCGTCGAACAGAAAATGATCGACACCTTCAATGCAACATCCGACGTCAAGGTTGTCCTGGACAAGATCCCGGGCGCGGAGTACCAGTCCAAGCTCCAGACCATCATCGACACGCCCACGGCTCCGGACATCTTCTTCAACTGGGGCGGGGGCAGCATCAAGAACTTCGTGGATGCCGACCTCCTGCTCCCCCTTGACGACTTCATCAAGGAGGACCCGCAGTTGAAGGAAGCCTTCCTGCCGTCCGTGTTCGAGACTGCAGTCATCGATGACAAGGCATACGGGATCCCCATGCGGGGCACCCAGCCCGTCATGCTGTTCAACAACTCCAAGGTCCTCGCGGACGCAGGCATTTCCAATCCTCCCGCAACGTGGGATGAACTCCTTGAAGACGTCAAGATCCTGAAGGACAAGGGCATCACCCCCATCGCCCTGGGTGGCGCAGACAAGTGGCCCACCCTGATGTGGGTGGAGTACGTCTACGACCGCGTTGCAGGCGAAGGGCTGTTCAAGAAGGCCCTGGAGGGAGACACCAGCGTCTGGGAATCGGAAGAGAGCCGCAAGGCCCTGGGCATGCTCCGCGAACTGGTTGACGCCGGTGCCTTCGGCACCAATTTCGATTCCGTAAAGTTCACGGACGGCGGCTCCCCCGCCCTCCTCGCCAGCGGCAAGGCGGGCTTTGAGCTGATGGGCTCATGGGAATACGCCACCCAGCAGAGCAGCGACCCGCAGTTCGCCGCCGAGGTCCTGGGCTACAGCGAGTTCCCCAAGGTTGAAGGGGGCCTCGGCGACGAGGACAACCTGGTGGGCAACACCAACAACTTCTACTCGATCCACAAAAACACGCGCTACCCGGAAGCCGCCCGCGACTTCCTGAAGCTCATGTACTCCGATCAGTTCGTGCAGGAGCAGGTGGGCATCGGAAACCTGCCCACCACCACGAACACCGAGAAGTTCCTCGACAAGGCAGCAGATCCGGAATACGCCAAGTACCAGTTCAACCTGGTCAAGGAAGCACCTTCCTTCCAGCTCTCCTGGGACCAGGCGTACCCGCCGGAAGCAACTGTCACCATCCACACCGCCGTCGCCCAGTTCTTCAGCGGACAGATCGACGAAGACGGCTTCATCAAGGCCATGCAGAGCCTCTAGGAAACAACAATGACGACGACGCTTGCACAACGCAGGCGCCCGGCACATCCGGGCGGCCCCGCCAAGGGCCGCCCGGCAGTCCGGGGCGGCTCCAACGTGGGCCGCCCCGGCTTTGTCTGGGCCCTTCCTGCCAGCATATTCTTTGCCCTTTTCGCACTTGTCCCGCTCCTCGCGGTGGCCGTGCTCTCCTTCACCACCTGGAGCGGCCTTGGCGACCCGAAGTTCGTCGGGCTCAAGAACTGGGAAGCCCTCTTCGCAGACCCGGTCATGCTCCAGAGCCTCTGGCTCAGCCTGCTGTTCATTGTGCTCGGCATCGTCACGCAGACTCCGCTCAGCATCCTGCTCGGCGTCTGGGCAGCCGGCAACCAGAAGAACCGCGCCATCCTGAGCGCTGTCTACTTCGTGCCGCTGCTGCTCTCCTCGGCCGCCATCTCCGTGCTGTGGCGGGCACTTCTTGACCCTAACTTCGGCATTCCCGGCCAGATGTCCTGGCTGTTCGGGGACGGCAACATCCTTGGCACGCAGACCGGCGCCATCGCGGTGCTGATCTTCGTGGGCATGTGGCAGTTCACGCCCTTCCACACGCTGATCTACCAAGGCGCCGCCCGGCAGATCCCGCCCGTCCTGTACCAGGCCGCGTCAATCGACGGCGCCGGCACCGTCCGGCAGTTCTTCAGCATCACCCTGCCGCAGCTGAAGAACAGCATCATCACGTCAGTGATCCTGATGGTGGTCGGCGGCCTGACCACTTTTGAAACCGTCCTCATCCTGACCAACGGCGGACCGGGCACAGGTACCACCATCACCGCTTTCCACATGTACCAGGAAGCGTTCCGGCGGTTCGATTTCGGCACCGGCAGTGCCATTGCGCTGGTCCTCGTCGTCATCTCCACGGCCATCTCCTTCGCCGTGGTCCGCCTGTCCGGGTACGACAAGATGCGCAGTTCGCTGGAGGGGCTCTAAATGAAAACACGCCCGAATTACCTCGCCGGCATCGGAGCCTTCATTTGGCTCGCCATCGTGGCTGTTCCGCTCTACGTCATGCTGTCCGCGACGTTCCAGACCCGTGCCGAGTTCGGCGACAACGGGCCGCTGTCCCTGCCGACCAGCTTTACGCTGCAGAACTACGTGGATGCCGTGACCAGCGGCTTTGGCCGTTACTTCCTGAACACCATCATCGTTACCGTCGGAGTCGTGGGCCTGGTCCTGCTCCTGGTGCCGCCATTGAGCTACGCGATCGTGCGGAGCCAGAGCCGCGCCGCCTCGGCCATCTTCCGCTTGTTCCTGCTGGGCCTCGCGATCCCCGCCCAGGCCGTCATTGTCCCCGTGTTCTACCTCATCAACACTGTGGGCCTTTACGACAACCTGCTGGGCGTCATCCTCCCCACCGCGGCCTTCGCCCTGCCGATCTGCACCATCATCCTCAGCGGAACCATGCGGGACATCACCCCCGAGCTGTACGAGGCCATGGCCATGGACGGCGCTACCCCGGCCAAGTCCTTCCTGCGCCTGGTGCTGCCGCTGTCCAAGGGCGGCCTGTCCACCATCGCCGTATTCTCGGCCCTCCAGGCCTGGAACGGCTTCCTCTTCCCGCTGATCCTGACCCAGTCCGAGTCCACCCGTGTGGTCACGCTGGGCCTGTTCAACTTCCAAACCCAGTTCGGCATCAACATTCCCGGGCTCCTGGCCGCCGTGACACTGTCCATGGTGCCGGTACTTCTTGTCTACCTCTTCGCGCGCCGCGCACTTGTCCAGGGCCTGATGGGCGCTGGCGGAAAGTAATCATGACCGAAACCGCAACTCACAACGCGCCTTGGCGCGACACCGACGCCACACCGCAGGAACGTGCCGAAAGCCTCATCGCAGCCATGACCCTTCGGGAGAAGACGGGCCAGCTCTTCGGGGTCTGGGTGGGCGCCTCCACTGAAGGGGGCGAAGTGGCCCCGCACCAGAACGAGATGAACCCTCCCGTCGACCTGGACGAAATCCTGCCGAACGGCCTCGGACAACTCACCAGGCCGTTCGGGACCGCACCCGTGGACCCGGCCCTGGGCGCCTTGTCGCTCCAGCGGACCCAGCAGCGCATTGCCGCGGCCAACCGCTTCGGCATCCCCGCCCTGGTCCACGAGGAATGCCTGGCCGGCTTCGCCACCTGGCAGGCCACGGCCTACCCGGTTCCCCTTGCCTGGGGAGCCACCTTCAACGCAGACCTCATCCGCATCATGGGTGCCGCGATCGGCACCGACATGCGCTCCGTAGGTGTGCACCAGGGCCTTGCCCCCGTCCTTGACGTCGTGCGCGACGCCCGCTGGGGCCGGGTGGAGGAAACCATCGGCGAGGACCCTTACCTCATCGGGACCCTGGCCACCGCCTACATCCAGGGCCTGGAAAGCAGCGGCATCATCGCCACGCTCAAGCACTTCGTGGGCTACTCGGCGTCCAAGGCCGGCCGGAACCTGGCACCTGTGTCCGTCGGCGCGCGTGAGCAGGCCGACGTCCTGCTGCCGCCGTTCGAGATGGCCATCCGGGAATCGGGCGTCCGCTCGGTCATGCATGCCTACACGGACATGGACAGCGTCCCCACCGCCGCCGATGCTTCCCTGCTCACTGGGCTCCTCCGCGACACCTGGGGATTCAGCGGCACGGTTGTGGCCGACTACTTTGGTATTGCTTTCCTCAAGGAACTGCATGGCATCGCAGGGTCCCTCGGTGAAGCTGCAGCCGCGGCACTGTCCGCGGGAGTCGACGTCGAACTTCCCACCGTGCACGCCTTCGGCGAGCACCTTATCGCCGAAATTGAAGCGGGCCGTCTCCCCGTCAGCATGGTGGACCGCGCCCTGCGCCGCGTCCTTGTGCAGAAGATCGAACTGGGCCTGCTGGATACTGACTGGTCGGCGGTTCCGCCTGCCCTGCAAGAGGCCAATCTGCAGGATACCGCCGGCCTTGAAGGCAGCATCACCCTGGACACTGAGGCCAACCGGAAACTCGCAGCCAGGATTGCCGAGGAATCGATCATCCTCGCCAGCAACAACGGCATCCTGCCGCTGCGCACGCCCGGCCGCATCGCCGTCGTCGGACCCAACGCCGACAACACCCAGGCGTTCCTGGGCTGCTACTCCTTCCCCGCCCACGTTGGTGGACAGCACCCGGACGTTCCGGTCGGCATCGAACTGCCCACCGTGGCCGAGGCCCTCCGGTCGGAGTTCCCTGACAGCTCCTTCTCCGTCACCGCCGGCTGCTCCATCGACGGCGATTCCAGCGAAGGATTCGACGAAGCCGTTGCTGCCGCTTCCTCCGCGGATGTCGTCATCGCCGTCCTGGGCGACCGCGCCGGACTTTTCGGCCGCGGAACCAGCGGCGAAGGCTGCGACGTGGAATCCCTGGTGCTTCCGGGAGTCCAGCAGCAACTGCTGGACCGGCTGATCGAAACCGGCGTGCCGGTGGTGGTGGTGCTCCTTACAGGTCGCCCGTACGCTGTGGGCTCGGCCGTCGAGAACGCCGCAGCGATTGTGCAGGCGTTCTTCCCCGGAGAGGAAGGGGGCCCTGCTGTTGCAAAGATCCTCAGCGGCCGCGTCAATCCCAGCGGCCGGCTGCCCGTGAGCATTCCCGCCCGGCCGGGGGCGCAGCCCTCGACCTATCTGGCGTCCCGGCTGGCCCGCGCCAGCAGCGTCTCCAACATTGATCCCGCCGCGGCCTACCCGTTCGGCCACGGCCTGAGCTACACCACCTTTGAGTGGAGCGGCCTGACTGTTGACGGCGCCGCCGCTGTACCGGTGGACGGCGAGGCCAAGGCCAGCATCACGGTCACCAACACGGGCGGCAGGGCAGGAACGGAACTGGTCCAGCTGTACCTGCACGATCCGGTGGCATCGGTAGTCCGCCCGGAGCAGCGGCTCGTGGGATATGCCCGCGTCCCCCTGGAACCGGGTGCCTCCGCCCGCGTTGCCTTCACGGTCCCCGCGGACGTCGCATCCTTTACCGGCCGTGACGGACGGCGCATCGTGGAGCCCGGTGACCTGGAACTCGGCTTCGGCGCCTCAAGCGGGGACATCCGCCTGCAGGCAACGGTCACCCTCACCGGTACGCCCCGGACGGTGGACCATACCCGCCGGCTGCACTGCGGAGTCACGGTTACACC
>NZ_JARHXQ010000058.1:0-5576 GCF_029222765.1 Arthrobacter sp. Cr_A7
AGTGGCGCTCGCCGCTGCGCGGCCGGACGCGTCCACAGCGGACGGGGCCGCGCCCGAAGTCTCCGCGGTGGATGCCGCCGCAAAGCCCGAAGTTCGGATGGAGCACGCAGCCGCGAAGCCCGCCGTCGGACTCGACTTCATAGTGCGGGAGGTACTGGCGGCCGGCGTGGGCAAGGCCAAAGCGCTGCTGCGCGTCTACCTGCACTCCCGCAAGGTGCGGGCCGCCGCCCAAGCCCTGGCCGAGGCGCTGGCTGAATCGCGGGATGTCTGGAACTGGCCCGGGGACCGGCTTCCGGTGGGGGCGGAGATGTCCCAGCAGGTGGAGAAGCTGACCCGCCGCCTGAAGCTGGAAACCGAGGCGCATTACCGGCTTGAGGCACTTTTCAGGACTGCGGCCGGGGGCCGTTCCGTACCGGCGCTTTAAGTGCCACACTTAGGAGCAATCGAGTGGCTGGGGGATACAGTCAGGAGATTGCCATGGGTTGGTGGACAGGTTGGGCGTACCTTATTGCCGGCCTTATGACAGTTGACGCGCTGCTCCTGGCGTTGTGGGCGATCGACGAAGACTGGCCCGGCAAATGGTGGAAGAAACCATAACCCCCTCCCCCTGATTCCAGGTCCTGGCAGTGCACCCGGCAAGCGATCGTTTTGCATGCCCAAATGGACTCTCGCTGTGGCTTCCGCTCATGGTCAAATAGGAGGGTTGAACCGGCTACCCGAGTCCGACCACGGCCTCGGCCATATGGAAGGAAGCACATGACCGATCGTCAGGACCACCCCCCGGTCCCTACCCCGGGAAGCGCCCAGGGCCTGGACAGCAAGGTTGAGGGTGGCTGCCCGGTTGCCCATGACAGCGTGACCTCGCACGGCAGCGAGAGCGAAAATCCCGCCATCGATTCGCCGCAACCCAAGGCTCACCGGCCGCGCACCGTCGCCGACTGGTGGCCGAACCAGCTCGACCTCTCCGTGCTCCACGCGCACAACCCGGCCGGCAACCCGCTTGGCCCCACTTTCAGCTACCGCGAGGAATTCCAGAAGCTCGACGTCGAGGCCCTCAAGCAGGACATCACCCAGGTCCTGACCACCTCCCAGGACTGGTGGCCCGCGGACTTCGGCCACTACGGCGGCCTGATGATCCGGCTGAGCTGGCATGCAGCCGGCACCTACCGCGTCCACGACGGCCGCGGCGGTGCCGGGGACGGCAGCCAGCGGTTCGCGCCGCTCAACAGCTGGCCGGACAACGCCAACCTGGACAAAGCCCGCCGGCTCCTGTGGCCGGTGAAGCAGAAGTACGGCCAAAAGCTCTCCTGGGCAGACCTTCTGGTCCTCGCGGGTAACGTGGCCCTCGAGTCCATGGGTTTCAAGACCTTCGGTTTCGCCTTCGGGCGCGAGGACGTGTGGGAGCCCGAGGAAATCTTCTGGGGCCCGGAGGACACCTGGCTCGGCGACGAACGCTACATCGGCGAAGGCCAGATGGCGGAGGACGTGGGCTCCACCGAGATGGGCCTGATCTACGTCAACCCCGAGGGGCCGATGGGCAACCCGGATCCCAAACTCGCCGCAGCGTTTATCCGCGAGACGTTCAAGCGGATGGCGATGAACGACGAAGAGACCTTCGCGCTGATCGCCGGCGGACACACCTTCGGCAAGACCCACGGCGCCGCTGACGCCGACGCGCATGTGGGTCCCGAGCCGGAGGCCGCGAACCTCGAGACGCAGGGGCTGGGCTGGCTCAGCACCTACGGCAGCGGAAAGGGCGGCGATACGATCACCTCCGGCCTTGAGGTCACCTGGACGGACCGGCCCACCCAGTGGAGCAACCGCTTCCTGGAGATCCTGTTCGAGTACGAGTGGGAACTGGTCAAGAGCCCGGCCGGAGCCCACCAGTGGGTTGCCAAGGATGCCCCGGAGATCATCCCGGACGCGCATGACCCCGCGAAAAAGCACCGGCCCACCATGCTGACCACGGACCTGTCGCTGCGCTTCGACCCGGTCTACGAGGAAATCGGGCGGCGCTTCCTGAAGAACCCCGACGAGTTCCAGCTCGCCTTCGCCAAGGCCTGGTACAAGCTGCTGCACCGTGACATGGGACCTGTCGGCCCGCACATGCTCGGACCGTGGGTTCCGGAGGCCCAGCTCTGGCAGGACCCGGTCCCGAACGTTGACCACGAGCTGGTCAGCGAGGAGGACATCGCCTCGCTGAAGGCACGGCTCCTGGACTCCGGCCTGACCGTCCCGCAGCTCGCCGGCACGGCGTGGGCCGCGGCCTCCACCTTCCGCAAGACCGACAAGCGCGGCGGCGCCAACGGTGCCCGGATCCGGCTGGAACCCCAGCGCGGCTGGGAAGTCAACGAACCGGAGCAGCTGGCCACCACGCTGCAGAAGATCGAGGCGGTGCAGCAGGAGTTCAACTCGGGCCAGGCCGGGGGCAAGAAGGTTTCGCTGGCGGACCTTATTGTGCTGGGTGGCTGCGCAGCGGTGGAGAAGGCGGCGAGGGACGCCGGGTTTGCCGTCACCGTGCCGTTCCGGCCGGGCCGCACCGACGCCTCCCAGGACCAGACCGACGTCGAGCAGTTCCAGTACCTGAAGCCGCGCGCGGACGGGTTCCGCAACTACGTGCGCCCCGGCGAGAAGCTCCAGCCGGAGACCCTCCTGCTGGACAAGGCGTTCATGCTGGACCTGTCGGCACCGGAAATGACGGTGCTCGTCGGCGGCATGCGGGCCCTCGGCACCAACGTGGGCGGTTCCAGCCACGGAGTCCTCACCGACAGGCCGCAGGTCCTGACGAACGACTTCTTCGTCAACCTGCTCTCGCCGGGGACCAAGTGGAAGGCCTCGGAAGGCGAGGAGAACGTCTACGAGATCACCGACGTCTCCACCGGCGAGCTGAAGTGGACGGCCACCCCGGTGGACCTGGTCTTCGGGTCCAACTCGCAGCTCCGGGCGCTCGCCGAGGTCTATGCGAGCGAAGACGGCGGGGAGAAGTTCGCTAACGACTTCGTGGCGGCCTGGGTGAAGGTGATGGAGCTGGACCGCTTCGACCTGGGCTGACCCCAAGGCACTGGATAGTCCGTCCGGGCCGGCTGCATCTGCGGCCGGCCCGGACGCGGTCTCACAGCAGCGAAAGCCGCATCAGCACCCGCGGAAAGCCGTTCAGCACCGAGTCCGTTTCCGCCGCCTTGGTGAAGCCTGCGTCCTCGAAAAGTTTGCGGGTGCCAACATAGGCCATGGTGAGGTCCACTTTTTTCCCGCCGTTGTCCACCGGATAACCTTCGACGGCGGGCGCCCCGTACGAGCGGGCCAGCTCCACCGCGCCTGCCAATAGTGCGTGCGAAATGCCGTTGCCGCGGTGGCCGGGCCGGACACGGATGCACCATACGGACCACACATCCAGGTCATCCACGTGCGGGATCCGGCGGTTCGTGGCGAAACTTGTGTCCGCGCGGGGGTGGACGGCGGCCCACCCCACTGGCTCGCCGCCGTCGTACGCCAACACACCCGGCGGCGGATCCTCCGCCACCAACTGCTTCACCAGCTCCCCGCGCTCAGTTCCGTGCAGCGCCTGGTTCTGCTTGGACGGGATGCGGTAGCTCAGGCACCAGCAGACGTTCGCGTCGGGCCGTTTGGGCCCGACGATCGCGCGGACGTCCTCGAAACTGGTGGCTGGACGGACCTCGATGACCATGCGGCCATCCTGTCATTGGGCCGTGGAAGCGGCAACGGCATTCGGTTCCCGGCGGTAACCGCGGACCCAGTCCACCAGGAACTCCTTGGGATACGTGGACGCCGACGGGGATGCGCCTTCAAACTCGTAGACGTTGAGCATGAGCTGCATGGGATAGTCCGGCGACTGTTCCACCGCGGCCACAAACCGGTCATCGACATAAAAATCGACACCGTCCGGCGTCCAGTCGGCGCTGTAGGTGTGGAATTCGGTCACGTCCGCGGCCAGTTCAATTTTCCGGAAATCGTCCTGGATGCGGGGGTCCCCGAAGGGATGCACTCCCATGCCGACCTTCGCGGTGCCGGCACCAATGTCGGAGCCGAAGATTTCGAAGATGCAGATCTCGGCGGAGTATTCCGGGATGTCTTCGAAGCCGATCAACCACAGGGCAACCATGCAGGCGGGGTCGGCGATGGCGGCAACGCGGGCCTCGATGAGCCCGTAGTGCGGGGTGTACAGCCGCTGCTCTGCCTGGGCCTCGGTGACCCTGAGGCCGGGGGTGAAGTGGTGCTGGCCTTCGGTGCTTCCCAGCGGCCCGGAAAAAACGCCTGTCTGGAGGTTGGAAACCCGCAGGCCCCCGTTGTGCTCAGGGGACCACGGAGCCTGGTCCTCCTCGATCATCAACGCCAGCCCGTCGGAGGTGAAACGGTACCTGGCGCGGGCGCTATCGGAGTTGCTCCACTGCGGAAGGTAGCGCGGGATCCACTTGCTGCTGTCCAGGTCCGGTCCTTCAAACTCGTCCTCGAACTGCAGGACTAACCCGCTGCGGTCCAGTTCTTTCCTTGCCATCCGGGTCCTCCTTTCAAAGCAGCTGCAGGGCGACATTGCCATTGTGCCCGGTCCACCGGGCTGTCGGCTCCGGCTTTGCCCGGAAAACGCCTAACGCCCCCGCAGGATCTGCAGGGGCGTTAGGGGAAAACACGCAGGACGTGATGGAGCGTCCTGAAAAAACACGCAAGACGTGATGGAGCGTCCCGGTGGTGGGAAGACGGGGAGGTTAGATTCCCAGGGCTTCCTTCAGCGCTGCGACGTGTCCGTCAGCCTGGACCTGGTACTGGGCCAGGGTGACGTTGCCGTCCGGGTCCACCACCACGGTGGAGCGGACGATGCCCTCAACGATCTCGCCGTTGACCAGCTTCTCGCCCCAGGCGCCGTAGGCCAGGGCAACCGCGTGGTCCTCGTCGGAGAGCAGCGGGAAGGTCAGGGAGAAGTCGCCGGTGAAGCCGGCCAGGGCCTCCGGGGCATCCGGGGAGATGCCGATGACCTCGTAGCCCTTGCCCTGCAGGGAGGCCAGGCTGTCGCGGAAATCGCAGGCCTCGGTGGTGCAGCCGGGGGTGGCGGCCTTGGGGTAGAAGTACACGATGACATTTTTGCCACGGTAGTCGGCCAAGGCAGTCTGGCGGCCCTGGGCGTCCTGGAGGGTGAAGTCAGGGGCCTGGGTTCCGGGCTGAAGCTTGGTGGTCAGGGTGTGGCTCATGGCGTTCCTTTGGAAGGGTTTGTCATTACTGGCAAGACATCAAGTGAAGCGGCTTCCCGCTCAGTCATACAACTCCGGCGTCATATGCAGTATTCCGCCGGGCCGCGAACTGTTGCCGATTTTCCCGGCACGAACTGGTATCCGCCGCCGCGGACAGTGGCCACGGCATGGCGCGCATTGCCCAGTTTCCGGCGGATCCGGCCCACGTAAACATCGATGGATCGAGCCGAGGCGCCGGGGGTTTCGAACGAGTCCAGGAACTCCTGCAGCTCCTCCCGGCCCACCGTGCGGGACAGGTGGGTCACCAGGTAGCGGAGCACCTTGAATTCGACGCCGGTGAGCGGCACCGGCCTGCCGTCCAGGAGGACGGTATCG
>NZ_JARHXQ010000059.1:0-41269 GCF_029222765.1 Arthrobacter sp. Cr_A7
ATAACTCCAGCGTTTAGGCAATGACCTTCCGCGGTGGGATACTCACCAGTGTTGAGCGTGTTTCCAGCCCTTCGGGGCCATCGGCACGTGTGCTTTCAGCGCCGTCCGGACCAGCGGCAGGGCGGGCAATCAGCCGGCGGGCACCAATGCGGTGGGCGATGGCGCGTGCACATCGTGGATCACGGGACCGGGCAGTCCGGTGACCGGGTCCAAGGCGAAGGTGGCAACGTTGTCTGAGCGTTCATGGGCCACATGCAGCCACGTTCCCCGCACCAGGTGATGACGAGGCCAGTCGCCGCCGCTGGGTGTGTCCTGCACAGGCAGCAGTTCGGTGCCGCCGGCGCCGACCTCCAGGGTGCTGATGATGTTGGTGCCGCGGACGCCGGCATAGGCGTAGCTGCCGTCCTGGCTGAGGCAGATCTCGGCCGCGGAGTCGCCCTGCTGGCTGCCGCCCGATGTGGCCGGGCCCCGGAATACAAGTTCGAAGGTGCCCGCTTCGGGCCGGACGATGAAGACCTCCACGGAGTACTCGGAGACCACAAAGACGCTGCCGCTCGAGTGCTGCACAAGGTGCCGGGGGCCGCTGCCGAACGGGAGGGCCACTTCGTGGTCTGCGACCAGGCCTCTGCCGGGCACATAGTTCCAGACGCGAAGGATGTCATGGCCCAGATCAGTGGTCATGATGCGTCCATCCTGGAGCATCAGGCTGGCATGCGCCCGGCTTTGCCGTGGTTCGCCGGGAGAAAGGCTGGCATGCGGGTCCGCCGACGGTGGGGCGGGGAAGCGCCCTGTTATGCCGCCGTCGGAATCCAGCTCGTAGAGAAGGACCTGGCCGTCGCCCCAGCAGGCGGCGGTGACGAAGCGTCCATGTGGGTCAACGGCAACATGGCAGGTGGCCTCGCCTGCCGGCTGCGGTGCCCCATGGGGCTCCAGGCCAATTTCTCCAGCCCTGCGGTAGGCCTGAACCATCTTCCGCTGCTCCGCCACGGCGTACACAATGGGCACCGTGGGGTGCACGGCAACGAACGACGGCGACTGCGCGGCCACCGCGGTGCCCAGCCATTCAAGGCTGCCGTCCTGGTGCGCGCGGAGGGCGCCGATGCCCTCGGCCCGGCCACCTCCGTCCGGGGTGTAGGTGCCGGTCCAGATGATGGTGTTGTCCGTGGCGGAGGTCATGGTTCCATCCTGCCAATAATTCTGCTTCCTTCGGGTGCAACCCGGCGTCCGTTAGCATGGAATTTCCAGCCACGGCAGAAGGAGGTGAGTCCGATTACCGCTGTACCAGTTTCGGGTTCACCCTTCCACCGCTGTCCGGTCCGCTTGGCCTAGATCATGTGCGGGGTGCCCATCGGCTCACCGAAAGGGCGTTCCATGCCGGCTCCTGAATCATCTACCGCTTCCCCTGCTTTTGCCCGTATCGTCTCCGAACTGCGGCGCGCCGGCTGCGTTTTCGCCGAGGAGGAGGCGGAACTCCTCATAGCTGAGGCTTCCGACCCAGTGGAACTTGAGGGCGATGTCCGGCGCAGGGCCGCCGGCATCCCGCTGGAGTACATCCTGGGCTGGGCCTGGTTTGCCGGACGGCGCGTCATGGTGGAACCCGGCGTTTTTGTGCCGCGCCGCAGAACCGAATTGCTGGTGAACGAGGCCGTCGTAATTCTCGAGGCCGCTGGTGCTTCGCAACCCCGTGTGGTGCTGGACCTCTGCTGTGGATCCGGGGCGGTGGGCGTCGCCCTTGCCATGCGTGTCCCGGGGCTCGAGCTGCACGCCACGGACATCGACCCTGTCGCTGTCAGGTGTGCCAGAGGAAACGTCGAGCCTATGGGCGGCCACGTACACGAGGGCGATCTCTTCGGAGCACTCCCGCTGCTGCTCCGCGGCCGCGTGCAAGTGCTCGCCGTAAACGCACCGTATGTTCCCACCAGGGCCATCCGGACCATGCCGCCGGAAGCCCGGCTCCATGAATCAAGACTCTCCCTTGACGGCGGTGCGGACGGTCTCGATGTCCACCGGCGGGTGGCCGCTGCTGCCCCCGAATGGCTTGGTCCTGCAGGTCATCTGCTCATCGAAACGAGCGAGCAGCAGGCCTTGGCAACCGCCTCGATTGTGTCTGCTGCGGGCTTCACAGTGAGGATCGTCCGCTCAGAGGAGTTGGACGGCACGGTTGTTGTTGGGGTGCTGCCTGACTTTGCCGGAGCACTGCCGCGCTAGTTCCGGGGTTTCCTCCCGGCAGTGTTCGGTACATGTCCTCCGCGCACACCTATTCAGGGAGGGGCATCTCCTCCGCATATCCAAGGAGCGGCATCGGTTGGAGTTCAGCTCCCCGGATAACATGTCACGCTCGCTCTCCCATGACCGCCCACTTGGGATGATTCCGGTGCCGTGCCTCAACGCACGCCTTGGCGGTCTGCGGAATCAGTCTTTTGCTTCGGTGCGCGACGTCAGCCCACTGCTCCTTCGGGTTCCCCGCTTTATTCCCTGGGGTGGGGTGGTGGTGGGGGTTTGAAGTAGTGATTTTGTTGAGGTTTTTGGGTGGGGTCGATGTGGGGTGGGGGGATGAATGTTGGGGTGCCGTGGGTGGTGGTGATGGTCCATTGTTCTTTGTGGATGAGGTGGTGGTGGTGTGTGCAGAGGAGTGCGCCGTTGGTGGTGGTGGTTGGTCCGCCGTGTGACCAGTAGGTGATGTGGTGGGCTTCGCACCAGGGTGCTGGAATGGTGCAGTTGGGGAAGGTGCAGCCTTGGTCGCGGGCGGTGAGGGCGAGGCGTTGGGCGGGGGTGAAGAGGCGTGTTTTGCGGCCGAGGTCGAGGATTTCGCCGTTGGTGCCCAGGAGGGCGGGGATGATGTCCGCGTCGCAGGCGATTTTGCGCAGGGTGGCGGCCGCGACGGGTCCGGTGAACACGAACGCCCCGGTCCCGGCCCGGGCGCTGGTGTAAGCGCCCGTTTCACTTCCGGCCCCGGTTGCGTTGCTGGTCTTACCTCCGGTGGCGGCACCTGTCTCTTTTCCGAACCTCGTCTCATCGCCGGCGCCGGTTGTGTTGTTGGTGTTTGTCGTCGTGCTGGTGGCCCTTGCGCCGGTGTCTGTGGGTGTTCCGGGGCGTGAGGTGGTGCGGGGTCCGGTGGCTGTGTCTGTGGTTGACCAGGGGTTGTTGGTGGGGTTGGGGAGGTGGGGGAGGAGGTCTTGGTAGTTAATGGTCGCGATGATTTGGGGGCGGTTGCCGCCGGTGGTGGGCAGCAGGTTGGTGGTGAGGGCTGCTTTGACGGCGGAGACGAGTCCGTCGAGTTGTTGCTGTGCCCGGGTGCGTCGTTCCAGGTCCACTCCGGCTTCCCGGCCCAGGTCCACGCTGGCCTCCCGCCCGGGGTTGGCGCGTTCGTCCGGGTCAGGGTCCGGGGCAGGGTCGGGGTTTGTGGTGCTGGTGTTGGGGGTGGCGGTGCGGGGGTTGGTGGCGGTGTTCATCACGGTGAGGAGGTGTTCGTATTGGTCGGTGGTGGCGAAGATTTCGAGGCGGTGCAGGCCGTGACGGGGTTTGCGGATGAACGCGCCTTGGGTGTGGCGGAGGGCTTCTTCGGTGGGTTCGGTGCCGTCGGCGTCGATGGTGTCGTTCCAGCGTTGGGCCAGGCGGGTGAGGAAGTCCGGGTCGGCGGTGACGGCGGTGGTGGTGAGGTGCTGTTCGATCCGGTCGAGGGTGTCGGGGGTGGTGTGGTGCTGGAGCCGGTCCAGGGTGGCGGTGATGATGGTCGCGGCGTGTGAGGAGAGCACCGGCCCCGCGATCATGCCCGGATCAGTGGTGGTGTGGGCGGGTTCGCCGGTGGTGGTGTTGGTGGGGGTGAGGGCTGTGGTGAGGTGTTCGCGTGCCGGCGGGAGGGGTTCGCCGGTGAGGCTGGTGCCGGGCAGGGCCTGATGGGCGAGGGTGAGGCGGCGGCGGGCTTCGCGGAGGGGGATCCGGAGCCGGAGCCTCAGGAACTCGGCGGTGTTCCTGCACCCGTCATCGGCCGGCGACGTCACCACAGGCGCTGTCACCACCGACGAGGTCAGCACGGGGCGGTCGATCCCGGCTGCGGGTGTGGATCGATGAGCCGCTGCGGCGCCGCTGGTGGTTGCGGGGTCGCTGGTGGGTGCGGGGCTGCCGGTGGGTGCGGGCCAGTTCGCGTCGGTCTCGTTCAGTGTCTCGACGCCGTTGGCGTCCCAGCCGGTTACCCAGCCCCGGCCCGGTCGCCCAAGTCGGCCCGCCCTGGCCTGGCTGGTGCGGGCAGCGTCCGCGGCGGTAATGGCCTGAGTCCGGGTGCGGTCCACGGCAGTGGCGGCGAGAAGTTTCAGATACTCCACTGTCCGGGAAAGGTCCTCGACCTGCCCGGCGAAATTGGCCGCTGAAACGTAGTCCGCCCTGGCCAGTTCATCTTGGGCGGCAACAGCAGCCGCCACCAGCAGGGCTCCGATCCCGGCCAGGCCAACCGGATCTTCGACGATGGGTGCAGGGGTGGGATCGGGTGCGCTCGGTGACCTGTATGTCCCAGTGCCAGCGGATGCCGAAAAAGGGGCGGTTTTGGATTCAGTCGCAGCGCTGCCGGGGTCAGGTTCGGAGGCAGTTGGGCCGGCGCCGGGGCAGGGGCGTGGGCCCGGAACGAGAATGTCAGGAGCCGTCGTGGCCGGGATGGCGTGAAGGCGCCCGGACAGCCTCAGCGGGGCGTCGCCGTCGTACCCGTCATGCCGGGAACCACCGCCAGGGTGGAGAACCCGCGGGAGCGCGCCGGCGGGACTGCCGAACTCCGCAAACTGCTCCCCAATGGCCTCCATGGGACAACTCTGCCAGTGACCACTGACAAAACATCCGGCCCGAAGCCGCTATGTGGAAAACCGGATGCATCCGGCTGTCATCCCTCCGTCACTTCACCAGAACTGACCGGATTGCGAGAGCAGCGGGTCCTAAATCTGTTGGTGTGGCCGTTTGAATCGCTGGTTGGACCATCGTGGCCTCGTTGCTTCAATGAACCAATGCGCGGACCATGAAGGCATGCGCAGAACCAATAGTCCTGGCCGCCGGCGGCTGGGGCGCTGACAGTGGCGGTTGCCAGCCTGGGCGTGGTGATTGGGCTTGTGGTGTTCAAGCCCTGGCTCCTCTTCGTGGATGTGCGCGTGGATGAGCAGCTCCCGATCGCCGCGAGTGCGCCTGCCGGGACGCAATCCGCCGTTGCCGAACCGGTGCCGCCTGCCACAACTCCGGCTGGTTCTGCTGACACTGCGCAGGGGTCCTCGCCGCCTGCCGGTCCGCAGCAACTGGCGGTGGGCGCGTTGGTCAGTCACGAACACACGACGACGGGCACGGTGCGTATCGTCCAGCAGCCGAATGGCTCCCGCTTCCTTACGCTGGAAAACCTCGACACCTCTAACGGGCCCGATGTGCACGTCTGGTTAAGCGCGGCCCAACTGGTCGAGGGGCCGGACGGGTGGTTCACAGCAGGCTCTGCCGAACATTACGACCTGGGCCTCATCAAGGGAAACCAAGGTAACCAGGTTTATGAGATACCCGCCGGAGTGGACCTCTCAAAATACCGGTCAGTGGATCTATGGTGCGTGCAGTTCAGCGTATCTTTCGGTGCTGCTGAACTGGGGGCCTGAGGACTGGGAAACCCGCGCCCAGTCAGCGGAAACGCCGCCGGCCGCCGCGTCCCCCAAGGATCGCGACGGCCGACAATGCGATTCAGTTGTAACACAGAGTTCCAGCAGCCCCCGTGTCAAGAAAGGCTTCCGCGTCATGAAACGGAAGCCGTGGCTTCAACTAGGGCTTGGAGCCAGCTTCACCGGAGGTGCCCAAGTTGGTTGTTTCCGGGTGGGTGCTGTGGGCGGGGATGTGGTCCTCGCCAAGCTCGCTGTCGTCGCTGAGCGTTCCGGAGGTCCCGGCCGCACCGGTAGTCCCGGCGGCGGACGTGCCAAGGGTGCCCGACGTGCCAAGGGTGGCTGACGTCCCGAGCGTATCCGTAGTGCCGGCAGTGCCCGACGTGCCGAACCCGCCCGATGTACCTGAAGTACCAGCAGCACCGGTGCCGGAGGCACCCGCGGAAGTGGCGTCGTCGGAGGTTGTGGACTTGGCGCCGCCCGGGGAGCTGTCACGGTGCATGGCAGAGCCGATGACGGTGCCTGCCCGCCGTGCCGCCTCGGTCAGCTGGTCGGCAACATCAGGTGCCTTTTCCTTGATGGCTTCGGTTGCAACAGCTACTTTGTCCTGGACAGGCTTGCTGTCCCAGATGCCCGCTGCCCGCGCCTTGAGCTTGTCGTAAGCGGCGCGGCCGGACCGCGATCCGAGGACGTAGCCTGCGGCAATTCCAACGCCCAAAAGAAGTTTGTTTTTCACGATGAACTCCTGCTCCGTGAGAAGGTTTTCAGTTCCGGCCTCGTGGCCGGGAAAGTGAAAACCGGCCTGGGGGATTGTGGTCCCCAGGCCGGTTTCCTGGCTTGCGCGCCGTGTTAGCCGCGCACGCTGCGCTTGGTGATCATGCCGTACACCAGCAGCACGATGAGCGCGCCACCGATGGCCAGCAGCCACGTCTGCAGGGAGAAGAACTCCTGCAGTCCGGTGCCGAAGATCATGCCGCCGATCCAGCCGCCGAGGAGGGCCCCAACGACGCCGAGCACGAGGGTGATGAGCCAGCCGCCACCCTGCCTGCCCGGAAGGATCGCCTTAGCGATCGCACCAGCAATAAGTCCGAGAATCAGAAATGCAATAAATCCCATTTTTCGTTCCTCTTCCTAAGTAAAGGAGGCCTCCGGATCCCGGAAGCACTTCATCCTTCTGCATCAATAGTAATCATGCTTACTATCTCTTTGCCAACCCCGAAGATAACAAAAAGCGCACTTCAGGCCTGTTTTAGTGCCCGGTTACGTCGGAATCATTGCCGGCCCCGGGACCCTCGTCGAGGATGGACAATTCCGCGAGATCCTGCGGATCCAGGGCGAAATCAAAGATGTCCAGGTTCTCCCTCATCCGGTCCGGATCAGCAGTTTTCGGAATCGTTACAAGTCCATGCTGAATATGCCATCTCAGGACCAGTTGGCCGGGCGTTTTTCCATGCTTTTCAGCGAGCTGCGTCAGGATGGGAGCGCCCAGCAGCCTGGCCCCGGATCCGCCAAGCGGGCTATAGGACTGGGTGACAATCCCATGCTTTTCGTGGAACTCCCGCTCGGCGGCCCGCGTAATGGCCGGAGTGAGCTGAATCTGGTTGACCGCCGGGACCACGTTGGTCTCCGCCATCAGCCGTTCCAGGTGGGCGGGCTTGAAGTTTGAGACCCCGATGGACCGGACTTTACCCTCCGCCTGCAGCCGTTCGAATGTTTTCCACGTGGAGATGTACTCATCCCGTGCAGGCAGCGGCCAATGGATCAGCAGCAGGTCCACGTACTCCAGCCCAAGCCGTCTCAGCGAGCCCTCCAGGCCCTCCACCGCCCTGTCCTTGCCCTGGAACTGGCCGTCCAGCTTGGTGGTGACGAAGACGTCAGATCGGTCCACGCCGCTGGCACGGATGCCGTTGCCGACACCGCGTTCATTGCCGTACTTCACGGCGGTATCGATGTGCCGGTAGCCGGCTTCCAAGGCCTGCACGACGGCGGTGGCCGCCTGATCGTCATCCAGCGGCCAGGTGCCAAGACCCAGCTGCGGGATGGAGTATCCGTCATTGAGTTTGATGAGCGGTGCAAGTGTCATTTGAACAGTCTCTCCCGTAGAAGGCGTCCTAGCCCCCAAAAGCCCGGAGAATATTCTCCGCATTGTGGTTCAGCACCACCCGGGCAGTGTCCGATACCGTGTCCGGACCCTTCTGCTGGGCAAGGAAGTCCACAAAGCGCTGGACGGTCCGGGCGGCCTTACCGGCGTCGCCATCCTCCACCGCCTTGCCTGCCTGCTGCACGCTGGCAGCCAGCTGGCTGGCCACCGGTCCGGCAACATCACCTGAATCCACGAGGTCCTCCAGGACGTGCTCCAGTGCCTTGACGCTGCCGGGCAGCCAGGCGGCGCGCAGCGGGACGTTGGCGAAGTCCATATCGGAGGCGAAATAGAAGTCGGTGTAGGACGGCTGGTTGTAGGTGGTGTTCTGCCGGGCAACTTCGGCGCGGTACTGCGGATCGTGCATGAGCGTGTACAGCTTGTGGCTGGTCACTTCCGTGCTCATGTACATCCGCAGGGCGGAACTGTCGGCAGTGCGGACCAGCATTTCCTCGCGCCAGTCGCCCACCACGTCCGCCACCAGGCTGGGCGTGCCCTTGGTGCCGTTGTTGGTCCGGGTGCCATCCGCGGTCAGCAGCCGGCCGCGCTTCCAGTCGTCGATGGTGGGGGTCTGGTCTCCGGAGCCGTTGATGATCTGGGTGGTCATGTCCGCCGCCCACTTGATGCTCATGTTGGTGCCGGGCCCGGTGGAGGAGAGCTTGTCGCCGTCGGCGGACTGCATGCCGATGGCCCAGTTCTCGATGCCGGGTACGGCCGGATCCACGTCACCGATCATGCCGCGGCCGGTGTCCTTTCCGGAGTAGGCACCGAACAGCACTTCGCCGTTGGCGGCGTCGCGCATGGCGTAGCCGTAGGGCGCGTAGGTGGCGCCCTCGTGGACCGTGAAGATCTCCTTGCCGGGCCGTGCCGGATCGATGTCCGTCACGTGCATCGCATCGCCGTGGCCCAGCCGCGCCTCTTCGCCGGGCGCGGCGCTGCCGGCCGGCAGGGTGCCGAACGAGCTGTACAGCAGCGAGCCGTCGTCGTCAATCGTTGCGGAGCCGTAGACGATCTCCTGCTTGCCGTCGCCGTCCACGTCCGATGCGCTCAGCGAGTGGAAGCCCTGCGTGGTCAGCTTCCCGTACTCCGGATCGGTTCCGTCGCGGCCGTGCGGCGAATCGTTGAATGGGTTGGTCATGGGTGTCCAGCCCGAGTCGATGTTCCACACGGGGGAGAGGTTCGTCCCGTCCCAGGTGTAGGCGGCCAGGGTGGTGCGGGTGTAGTAGCCCCGGGCGAAGACCGCCGCGGGCTTCTTGCCATCAAGGTAGGCCACGCCGGCGAGGAACCGGTCCACGCGGTTGCCAGGCTCGATGCGGCCCATGGCGTAGTCGCCCCACATCAACCCGTCGTCATGCCTGCCGGGCTCGTAGGCTACCGTCTTCAGCTCCTTGCCCGTGGCACCCTCGAAAACGGTGAGGTACTCCGGCCCGGACACGATGAAGCCCTCGAAAGCGCGCAGGTTGTTCCGGGCGCTGCGCGAGGGGGCATAGACGTCCATGAAGTGGTTGGTCAGCGCCTCCGCGTCGGCCTTGGACAGTGGGTATTGGTACTGGGGAGCGATGCCGAACGCCTCCTCCAGTGTGGCGGGCCAGTTGCCGGCCTTGACCTCCGGGTGCTCGGTCCAGCCTTGGAACGTCTTGACCATGTGCTGGTAGTAGTCCGCCGCGCTCATCCGGTAGTCGTCCGTGTTGGCGTAGCCGGCGTCGACGTCGGACTGCAGCAGGGTGATGAACGCGCTGGAGGCAATGCTGCCGTCCGCGTTGTAGTTGGTGCTCTTGGTTCCAGGTGCGGTCTTCATCATCATCTCGGCGCGCCCGTCGCCGTCGAAATCGTTGACCAGCAGTTGCGTGTAATGCGCGCCGGAGCGGATGTTCACGCCCAGGTCGATCCGGTGCAGGAGCGTGCCGTCCGCTTTGTAGGTGTCCACGTAGGTGTTGCCCGTGTAGCCTACCTGTGAGACGTCCTTGGAGTTGTTCGGGTCCCATTTGACGATGAACTCATACTGGCCGTCGCCGTCCACGTCGCCCACCGACGCGTCATTGGCCGCGTAGGTGTAGGCCTGTCCGGACGGCGTGACACCGTCGGCCGGCGTCTTCAGCGGGATGTCCTTGAAGTTGCCGCCCCAGGATGTGGCGGTTGCGCTGCGGTCCAGTTCAACGCCCCCGACGACGGCCCGCACCTGGTACTCCGACGCTGCGGTTCCAGCGGGGTCAAGGTAGTTGGTGCTGTCGGTGACGGTGGCGAGCTTCTGGCCGTCACGGTACACGTTGAAGTCGGTGCCGGTAAGGCCGGTGGCTGAGGACCCGGTGGCTTCATGCCCCAGGAGGCGCCAGCTCAGGAAGACGCCCTCGGACGTTTCGGCGGCCACCAGTCCACGGTCGAGGTGGTCCAGCTGGACGGCGGGGTTGGCGGGCTTGGCGGAAGGTCCGACGGCGGACGCAGGGGCGGCGAGGCAGCCGATGGTCAGTGCGAGGCCGACGGCCCCTACCGAGAGAAGGCGCAGGGGAGTCCTGTGGGGATTCATCGATGAATCCTTTCAATCGTGAGACGGGAAAACGCTTCCCCAGTAACTTAGAGTGGGGGAGGGTACAAAACAAGCCCTTGCCAGAGTTGCCGGAAGAGGGTATTTAGAACGTTGTAGAAACGCCCGATACCAAGCCCGGAGTCGCCCTTATACTCCCTTGCGGGCCCACCCGGTAAGGCGGTCGCTGAGGTCCATGTAGCTCCGGTCCACCACCTGCAGTCCGGGGTTGGCGTCATACCAACGAACAATTTCGCGTGCACCGTCCGCGAAGGGGATGGTGGCCGTGTAATCCGGAACCAAGGATTTGATCTTGCTGTTATCGAAAATTACCGAATGGGACCGGTCGCCGAGCAGGTTGGAGCCAAGTTCAGGGCTGTGCGCAGCGATGGTTTCGGACGCAACGTGGACGAGGTCAGGCTCAGGGGTGCCCGCGGCCCGCGCGAACAGCCGGTAAATCTGGTTCCAGGGCAAGTACTCGTCCGACGTGATGGTGTAGCTCTCACCCACCGCCTGCGGCCTGCCGAGCAGCCCCACGAAAGCCTTGGCGAAGTCGCGGCTGTGGGTGAGCGTCCAGAGGGATGTGCCGTCGCCGTGCACCATGACCGGCAGCCCGGAGCGCATCCGGTGGATGTCGGTCCAGCCGCCCACCATGGCGATCTTGGTGCGGTCGTAGGTATGCGAGGGACGCACCACCGTGAGTGGAAAGTCTTCCTCCCGGTAGGCCCGGTAGAGCAGTTCTTCGCAGGCGATCTTGTCCCGCGAATATTGCCAGAAGGGATTCTTCAGCGGCGTGGACTCCCGGATCGGCAGGCGGGAGGGCGGCTTTTGGTAGGCCGAAGCGGAGCTGATGAAGACGTACTGCCCCGTCCGGCCCCTGAACAGGTCCAGGCTGGTTTGCGCCTGATCCGGAGTGTACGCAATAAAGTCGGCAACGGCGTCGAACTCCCGCCCGCCCAGCACGTCCCGGACGGAGGCTGCGTCACGGACGTCGGCGGCCAGGACCTCCACCCCTTCCGGGACAGGCCGCGTGGACCGGCCCCGGTTAAGGATGGTCAGCCGGTGGCCCAGCGCGGCGGCCCGTTCGGCCGCCGCCGTGCTGATGACCCCGGTGCCGCCGAGAAACAGGATTGTCCTCGGCGCCACCGTATCGGCTGCGTGCAAAGGGTCTACCACGCGTAGTCTTCCGGGGCCGTCCGGTGCCCGGGGAAGATGTCGTCCAGCCGCTTGAGGGCGTCGGCGTCCAGGGTGACATCAAGGGCGCGGATGGCGGCGTCCAGCTGTTCCTGCGTCCGCGGACCCACAATGGGCGCCGTGACCGCAGGCTGGTGCAGCAGCCAGGCCAGGGCCACGTCCCCGGGTTCGTGCCCCAGTTCGTCCGCAAAGTCCTCGTATTGGCGGATCTGGTCCTCATGCTTCTTCAGCGTCTCCGCTGCCCGTCCCTCGGTGCGGCGGACGCCGTCGCGCTCTTTCTTCAGCACCCCGCCCAGAAGCCCGCCCTGCAGCGGTGACCATGGAATAAGGCCGAGGCCGTACTGCTGAGCGGCCGGGATGACCTCGAGTTCCACCTGGCGCATGAACAGGTTGTAGATGGACTGTTCGCTCACCAGCCCGGTGTAGTGCCGCCGGCGGGCAGCTTCCTGGGCCTGGGCGATGTGCCAGCCGGCAAAGTTGCTGCTGCCGGAGTACAGGATCTTGCCCTGCTGCACCGCCACTTCGATGGCCTGCCAGATCTCGTCCCAGGGGGTGTCCCGGTCGATGTGGTGGAACTGGTAGACGTCGATGTAGTCCGTCTGCAGCCGCTTGAGGCTGGCATCCAGGGCGCGGCGGATGTTGAGCGCGGACAGCTTGGACTCATTGGGGCGGTCAGTCATGGTGCCGTAAAGCTTGGTGGCCAGCACCGTGTGTTCACGGCGCTCGCCGCCCTTGGCGAACCAGCGCCCGATGATTTCCTCGGTCCACCCGCGATGCCCGGCACCGCCGTAGACGTTGGCGGTATCGAAGAAATTGATGCCGTTGTCATGGGCGGAATCCATGATGCTGTGGGCGTCCGCCTCCTCGGTCTGCGGCCCGAAGTTCATGGTGCCCAGGCAGAGTCGGGAGACTTTCAGGCCGGAGCGGCCCAGATGGGTGTACTGCATTGTTGGATCCTTTCGGTGGTACTGCCTGTTACTGCCTGCCGAACCGGTGGCTGAGCTTCCCGAAACCGGCTAAAGCTGGCTGAAGGAGGCGACGGCGGGATCGGAACCGAGGCGTGCCCCCGACTCGAGGGCGGTGATGGCCGCGAGCTCCTCGCCGGAAAGCGTGAGGGACGAGGCCGCGAAGTTTTCCCGGATGCGGGCCGGATCGACGGACTTCGGGATGACGATGTTTCCGGTGGCGAGGTGCCATGCGAGGACTACCTGGGCGGTGGTGGCGTTGTGCGCGTTCGCGATGGTGGTGACGGCGTTTCCGTTGAGGTCGGCGCCCCGGCCCAACGGACTGTAGGCCTCCACCTCGATGCCCAGGCTCCGGCACTTTGCTGCCAGGTCCGCCTGCTGGTAGCTCGGGTGGAGTTCGATCTGGTTGACGGCGGGGACGATCTCGGCGGACTCAAGCAGGGTGTCCAGGTGTTCGGACAGGAAGTTGGAGACTCCGATGGCCCGGATCTGGTTGTTCTCGTAGAGCCGCTCCATCTCTTTCCACGCCTGGACGTACAGGCCCTGCGAGGGGACCGGCCAGTGGATGAGGTAAAGGTCCACGAAGTCCAGGCCCAGCGCCTTGCGGCTGTTCTGGAAGGCCTCCTGCGCCCGGCCCTGCTCGCCGTTCCGGAGCTTGGTGGTGACAAAGATGTCCTCACGCGGGATGCCCGTAGCGGCAATGGCCGCGCCCACGCCTGCTTCATTCCGGTAGCCGGCGGCGGTGTCGATGTGCCGGTAGCCTGCTTCGAGGGCGTCTTCCACGATCCGCTGGGTGTCCTCGGGCGGGACCTGGAAAACGCCGAGGCCAAGCTGGGGGATGGTGACGCCGTTGTTGAGTGTCAGCTCTGACATGGGTGCTCCTTGCATAGTGCTGGTGCTGTGCTGCTGGGAAGGTGCCGGTTGGTCGACGCCGAGAAAGCGGTTTCCGCTGGCTCATCATTGAGCCTATGCAGTTTTTGTCCCATAGTCAGCAGGTAAGGCTGATTCTGCTTTTCCTAGGATTGCCAGTCCTACCTTCGTTGTAGAAGGGACCACTCTTGCCGGGCACAATGGTCACCATGGGTCAAAGCGCCGAGTTCGGAAAGTTCCTCAAAGCCATGCGGTCCCGGCTAAGCCCGGAGGACGCGGGAGCGGGCCCCACCTCCGGCGCCCGCAGGGTCCCCGGCCTGCGGCGCGAGGAGGTGGCCCGGCTGGCAGGGGTCAGCACCGATTACTACGTCCGACTGGAACAGGGCCGGAATATCCACCCCTCACGCGCCGTGCTCGAGGCCGTGTCACGGGCGCTCCGCCTGGACAGCAGCGAGCATGCGCACATGATGGACCTGCTGGAGAACTGCGCGAACAATCCCCGCACCCCCGGCAGCCCGTCAGTCCAGGGTGTCCGGCCGGCGCTGCGCCACCTCCTGGAGGCTGTGGGCGATGTGCCGGCCATGCTGCTGGGACGTCGCAGCGACGTCCTGGCGGGCAACCGGATGGCGTTCCTTCTCTTTACGGACTTTGCGGCGCTTCCCGCCGGGGAACGGAACCTCACCCGCTGGCTGATCCTCGATCCGGCGGCCAGGACCTTGTTCCGCGATTGGAAAACCGTCGCGGCGGAAGCCGCCGGAGCCCTTCGGATCGACGTAGGGCGGCACCCCAACGACCCCCAGACGAACCAGTTGGTGGGCGAACTCGCGGTGAACAGCGAACACTTCCGGCAATGGTGGGCAGGGCACCGGGTGGCAACCCGGTCCGCCGGCACCGTCAGGCTGCACCACCCGGCCGTTGGCGACCTGGAACTGAACTTTGAGAACCTTGCCCTTCCCGACGAGCCCGACCAGACGCTGCGGGTGTACTCCGCCCGGCCTGGATCGCCGTCGTCGGACGCCCTCGCGCTGCTGGCCAGCCTGGGCGCCGGCCCCGCCCCGGTTGGGGAGCGCAGTATTTCCAGCCCGGATGCGGCGGTCGTCGAACGGGGAGAGGTGTCCTGAGCGCGCCACTCCTGCTGTGCATCTGGCCAAGCCAATACGCCAATTCTGGCCAGCCGTCCATTGGTTGACGATCGTCCTGTTCCTAGGCTGGAGAAACAAGCTTTTCGCCACCAAGGATGGTCTCAACGATGAAACGCATCGCACTGCTCAAGGAACGCCAGGCGGGTAACGCCGGCGCCGCCTCCTCCACGGCCACCGGCTCGCATTGCCCGGTGTCCGGCCTTTGGAGCCCGGACCACGACCCGCACACCGTGCTGTCCTTCTTCGAAGGGCACGTGTTTCCCGCGTTCGACGGCGTTCCCACCGTGTGGCGCCGCCGTTCAGCCGGCACTGTCTCGGCCAACTAGCGCCGCCTTAACCCAAACTGACCCGCAGCCAACCCCGTCAAAACCAGGTTTTGCGACGTTTGACTGCGGGTCAGTTGGCGGGTACTTAGTGCTCTTCGAGCCGGAAACCGAGCTTGATGGTCACCTGCCAGTCAGCGATCTGGCCTTCTTCCAGGTGGCCGCGGATTTCCTTCACCTCAAACCAATCGAGGTTGCGGAGGGTCTGCGATGCCTTGGCGATGCCGTTGCGGACGGCGTCATCCACTCCCTGGGTCGATGTGCCGACAATTTCAGAAATGCTGTACGTGTGGTTGGACAACTTCGCTCCTCTTGATCATCGTTGCTCCCGGTTGCGGGCCGTTCTTGAAGACTAGTAGCACTCCAAGAGCCCTGACCAGCCCTTATCCGCCTGCCCTTTGTGGATATGACGTGGTGTCGTTTCTCCTATGAGGATCGATTCAGTGCGTGACGGATGAATCCAGCTGCCCGGATCCGGCTCCCCGTTCAACCCGTTCTTGTGCGGCCGGTGCGGGTTCAATGGGCAGATGCGGGCCGGGTATGCCCGATACTTCCGGAGCCAGTGATTCGACCGGATTGGCCGCGTTATAGGCGTCCAGTACGCTGACATGGCGCCCGTTCACCCATGTGCCCTCTTCATCTATTCCAGTGCCACCAAAGTTCCGGATGACCTGAGCAGGAGGAATGCCCGCCGCCAGCTCAAAGGTATTGTTCCGCGCGATGATGCTGGACTCCACGCCGACGCCCCAGGAGTACTGGTAGCGGTCAGGGCTGGTTACCCTGTACGCGTTGTTATATACATGGGCCTGCCCAAACCGCACCCGGGGTGCGCGCTGATCAAGATCAATCAATTCGTTGTGGTGCAGCGTAACGCGGAGGCGGCCACGATCGCCGATGGCACCGTCGCCATTGCCCCACAGCAGGGATTTGTCATGCCCCACCATCCTGCTCCACGAAATGGTCACCAGGTCTGCCTGGCGGACGACGTCCAGGAGACCGTCGTGCCGCAGGAAGGGCTCACCAAAATACTCGGGCTGCTCAGCGTCGGCTGTCCCGCCGTCATCCAGTGTCAAGTGGTCCAGCCACACGTGGGTGGAGCCTGACACCACCAGGTTGTCCCACTCCGTTTTCCAGGTGTCCCCGTTCCAACCCGGGAAGCAGTCATAGGCGTCGGACAGGCGGAGATTGCGGACAATCACGTTGTCCACCCCATCAATGTTCAACGTAAAGCCCGTGAGCTGGACATCGCCCAGGCCAACAATGGTTGTGTTGGCGCCGACGTCGATCCGGATTTGCTTCCGCTGGTTTGCGCTTGATGCCTTGCGGGCATCTTCGAGGGGGCCGGATGCCTGCCCCGCCCAGTGTGCCGGATCGAAAGCTGCGAGGTAGGCGTCCAGGGAGTAGCCGTCCACGCCGTAGTCTTCGCAGGCAATCGGAGTCCCGTCCGGGGCGGTATTTGCGTTGATGTGCTGTTCTACGTACACAATCTTGGGCTCGTTTCCGGCCACTGCCGCGGCAAGTTCATCCCTCGTTGAAACCTTGTGCACGGCTTCCGGCGCTGCATTGGCACCCCCGGTGGTGCCGCCGTCGGCAGACGCCCATCCGTCACCTGCCGCAAGAGTCTGCCTCCCCAGCTCGGTGGAAATCGGGTTGCGGTCAGCGGCATGCGGCGCTGGTGCGGGAACTGACGAACTGAGGGCAAGACCGGTGGCAATGACGATGGACAGGGGGAAGGACATCATCGTCGATGCTCCTTGGGGTGTTTGCTGCCGGCCATCTCAACCACGTCCCGCCGGGGTCCAGTCGCCAAGGAAGGTTTCCTTGGTGAATTTCGGGGCGTCTTCCGGTGGGAGCTGCGGGTGGAATTCGTTCACATGGGCGCCCGGCCCTGAGTTGTTGTACTCGGCAAACCGTCCCTCCTTCCAGGAGTGGCCGCTCATGTCCGCCCAGCCCTGGACGGCAATATGGCTGCCCAGCACCGAATCCCGGATGACCCCCATGGGGTGCGCCTGCGGATCGCTGCTCGCAAACCATGGGCGGCCCAGGCTGACGGTGCCGGCCGCCGCGTCAGAGGTGAGGGTGCTGTTGATGATCAGGATGCCGTGGGGGTTGGAGTTCTTGGTGCTTGGAGCCACGATGTAACCGTTGTTCGTGCTGCTGCCGCGGTCCAGGGAGTGGACGGTGCAGCCGTCCAGGACAGCAGTTCCCCGGCCGTAGATGAAGTCCACGTCACCTTCGATGTAGCAGTCCTTGAGGTAGGTGCGGGCAGTGGCGTCCCGCCCTGTGGTGTCTGCGAGGTAGGTGTCCTGATTGCCCAGGAAGCGGGTGCCGTCGAACGTTACACGGTCCGCCACGCTCCGGACCGCAAGTGCCTGGCTGCCGCCGTTGGCGGCTTCGTCGTAGGCGTTTTCCACCGTCAGGTTGCGGACGGTGGTGCCCTCGGCGAGGACGTTGAGGGTGGCGCTGCCGCCCGCGCCCCAGGTGCCGCCGAAGAACTTCACGCCGTTGGCCGGAAGGTCGTAGGTGATGACGACGTCGGCCGGGTTGGCTGTTGCGCCCTGGATGGTGAGGTTGGGCCGGTCAGCCCAGATATTGACGGATTCCCGGTACGTGCCGGGCTTGACCGTGATGGTGCGCGGCAGCGTGCTGCCGCTGGGGATCGAGCCGATGGCGGCCTGCAGGCTGCCGAAGTCCCCGGTGCCGTCCAGGGCAACGGTGATCTCCGTCGTCGTATTCGGGGCGCTGTTCCCGCGGGGGCCCGCTCCGGCTGCCACGATTTCCGGCACCCGGGCGGCGTCGTCCTTCTGGTAGCTGTAGTTCTGCGTCGGATCGAAGGCGGATCCCACGTTGTCCTTGCGGCCGCGGGTGCCGTTGAAGACGTTGTCCCGGTTCACTACTTCGGTGGCGGGGTCCTTGGCGACGATGGGGTCCTGCACGGCGCTGAAGCTGTTGCCTTCGAGGACCACCTTGGCGGCGTTGCGGCCCATCATGCCGTACTGGCCAATGTCCTGTAGGAAGTTGTTGTAGACATGCGCCGCCGCAGTGTTGTCCAGGCTGAAGTTGCGCTGAGTGGTGTTCCGGATCCAGTTGTGGTGGATGGTCATCCGGGTCACGGCGTTGGCGGTCCAGCCCACGCCGAGAGCCTTGTTGTTGTCCGCGAACACGTTCCACGAATAGGTGACCAGGTCCGAGTCCTTGCGGGTGTCGATCAGTCCGTCGCCCATCCGCTGGATGGCCATGTGGTCAATCCAGACGTGGTGGCTGGTGTCCAACTGGATGCCGTCGCGGTCGTTGTCCGGGCGTTTGCCGTCCCAGTCGCCGGGGATGTAGGAGTCCCGGATGGTGAAGTTCCGGAAGATGACGTTGGAGACGTTGATGAGTTTGAAGCCGGCATTCACCACTTCCGCGCCCGCCCCCACGCCGATGAAGCTCTTGTTGGCGGCGACGGGAATCTTGACGTAGTCCGTGGCGGCAAGGCTGCCGCTGATGAAGATGACCAGGGGCTCGTCGGCCCCGGCATAGTCCTTGAGTTCCTGGATGGTGGACGCGGTGACCATCCTGCCGGCCTGGCCGCCGGTTGTTCCCGGCAGCCCGTATCCGGGCAGCGCCGCGAAACCGTCCGGCGTCTGCTTCCAGAGCGCTTCCGGAGTGCCTTCTGCCTGGGTGGCGGTAGCGGCAGGCGTGCCGGCTTCCTGTCCGGGACCGGGCGGTGCTGCCTGGGCTGGTGCCGCCGTGAGGCTTCCCAGCATAACGACGGCGGCAGCCGCGCCGAATAGACGTCGCAAACTCATGCAAAACTCCTTTGTTTTGTTCCCGGGCAGCCTCCAGCCCAGGGTTCAATAGGGTGTTCAGTGATGCGCGCGGAAGGGAAAGGGGCTTGCGTCAGCCCCGGGCTATTTCAAACCTGTGGTGGCGATGCCGTTGATGAGGTATTTCTGGCCCGCGATGAAGAAACCAATGATCGGGGCGATTGATACCACCGACATGGCGAACATGGGACCCCACATACTTTGGCCTTCCGAGTCCATGAAGGCGCGCAGCGCCAGGGGAACGGTGTAAAGGTCCTGGTTCTGGATATAGAGCAGCGGACCGAAGAACTCGTTCCAGGTTGAAATGAACGTGAAGATGGCGGTGGTTGCCATGGCGGGAACGCACAGCGGCAGGATGACCCGGAGGAACGTGCGGAAGGGCCCGCATCCGTCGATCTGCGCGGCGTCGTCCAGCTCTTTCGGCAAGGCCTTCATGAACTGGACCATCAGGAAGATGAAGAACGCGTTGGTGGCCATGAAGTTCGGCACGATCAGGGGCAGGTAGGTGTCCAGCCAGCCGAGTTGGGAGAAGATGATGTACTGCGGGACCAGGAGCACATGGCCGGGCAGCATCAGGGTGCCCAGCATCAGTGCGAAGAAAAGCTTCCGGCCCGTGAACTCCATGCGTGCGAACGCATAGGCGGCCAGGGCACAGGAGAAGATGTTGCCCACGATCGAGAACACCACCACGATCATCGAGTTGATCAGGTACACGTGGAACGGCTGGTTCAATGCCGTCCAGCCCTGTTCGTAGTTGCTGAAGTCCCAGTTTTCCGGCCACAGCCCCAGCTGCCGGAAGATGTCATTGCTCGGCTTGAAAGAGCTGGAAACCAGCCAGAGCAACGGGTACAGCATCACCAGGCCAACCAGGCACAGGATCAGGTGGCGGGAAAAGCGGGTGCTGGGTGTCCCCGCCAGGGCGTCTTCCGGGTCCTTCGGCTTGGCGGGCTTGTCTTGTTTGCGCTTCGTGGGTAGTTCGAGGAGTGCCATGGGGGTTGCCTTAATTGTCGTAGAAGACCCAAAACTTGGATGCGATGAAGTTGATGGCGGTGAAAATCGCAATGATCATCAGCAGCAGCCAGGCCATCGCGGAGGCATACCCCATCTCGAATTCCGTGAAGCCCTTTTGGTAGAGGTACAGGTTGTAGAACAGGGTGGAATCCGCCGGTCCGCCGGTTCCGCCGCTCATCACGTAACCCTGCGTGAAGGTCTGGAAGGACCCGATGAGCTGCATGATCAGGTTGAAGAAGATGATGGGGCTGATCAGCGGAATGGTGATGCTGCGGAACTGCCTCCACCTGGACGCACCGTCAATCGAGGCTGCCTCGTAGTACATGGTGGGGACCTGCCGCAGCCCTGCCAGGAAGATCACCATGGGCGAGCCGAAGGTCCAGACATTCAGCACAATAAGGGTGCTCAGCGAGAAGTCGGGGTCAGTGACCCAGGCCGGGCCGGCAATCCCGAACAGGCCCAGGAAGCCGTTGACGATGCCGTCATTCCCGAAGATGTAGCGCCAGAGCATCACGATGGCCACGCTGCCGCCCAGCAGTGAAGGCAGGTAGTAGATGGAACGGTAGATGGCCAGCCCCTGCAGCCCCCGGTTGAGCACCAGGGCGATCAGCAGGGCAACGGCCAGCGAGATGGGCACGGACACGAACGTGTAGATGAACGTGACTTTCAGTGACTGCCAGAGCCGGGGGTCTTCGGTCATGGCCTGGAAGTTCGCCAGGCCCACGAAGTTTGGCTCGGTGAACAGGTTGTAGTCCGTGAACGCCAGGTAGAGGGATGCGAAGAACGGGATGATCGTGAACAGCATGCCCAGGAACCAGGGCAGCAGGAACAGGTATCCCGAGCGCTGGTTCTTCCGCCGGGCAGTTGCCCTCCTGAATTTGCCCGGCCCTCCGGCGACCAGGGCGGCGGCCGCGCCGGGAGCTTGTTTGGTCAGCACTGACATGCGTCAGGCTCCTATCTGCTTCTGGTGGTGCGCTGTCCGGACGGAATGGCCCGGATTACTTGTTGATGGCTGCATTGCTCTTCTCGAGGAAGGTCTTGGCGGCGTCCGCCGGAGTGACACGGCCGAATTCAACCTCGGTGGCAAGCTGCTTGAGGGTGTCAGCCACCACGCTTGCGCCCTTGGGGTACACGTAGGCCGGTGCAAGCTCGTCTTCCTGGATGGCGGCAACCATATCCACGAAGGCGGTGTCGTCCTTGCCAAGCTTGGGTTTGATGGCATCGGCCACATCAGGGTTGATGGGCACGCCGCGCTGGGTAAGCGTCTCCACCGCTCCGTCCGCGTCATTGATGAGGAAGTTCAGCAGTTTGGCAGCTTCCTTGGGGTGCTTGGACTTTGCGGCGATGGACCACAGCATGCTCGGGTCAGCGGAGTAGCCGCGGCGCTCGCCGGTGGTTTCGCCGGGCATGCGGAGCAGCACCAGGTTTCCGCCGGACGCCTCGTTGTAGCCCTTGAAGTTGTTGATGGGAATGATCTGGGAAGCCACCGTTCCCTTGGCAAGGTAGGACTGCGCGGGCGAGCCGCCGATTTGTTCGAAGAAGCCCGCCGGGGGATAGCCGCCGGCATTCCGCAGGTCCACGCTGTACTGGAACCACTCACGGATGGTTTCCTCGCTGACACCGAGCTTGTTGTCCTTGGTGTAGAAGTCCTCGCCGCGCTGCCGGGCAAAAAGGATGGGTCCGGTTTCAGTGGCGACGTCGTACCCGGCCCCGTAGATCTTTCCTCCCGTTTTTTGGGTCACCTCGGTGGCAAATTTTGCGTAATCTTCCCAGCTCCAGGTCTTGTCGTCGGGGATGGTGACGCCGGCCTGGTCCGTGATGGTCTTGTTGACCACCATGCCGATGGTGGTGACGCCGGTGGCCAGCCCGTACAGCTTGCCGTCCACCTCACCACGGCTCTGGATGGTGGCGGGAATGTTGGCGAGGTCGATCTCAGGCAGGGACTTTAGGTCAGCCAGCGTGCCGCGCTGGGCATACTCAAGCAGGCTGCGGTTCGCCATGTTCAGCACGTCCGGCGGGTTGCCGCCCGCGAACCGGGTAGCAAGCTTGTCCGCGTAGGGGCCGCTGTCCTGGTATTCGCTCTTGACGGTGATGCCGGGGTTCTTCTCTTCAAAGATCTTGATGGCCGCGTCGGTCATTTTGGCCCGGTTGGAGTCGCCCCAGTAGACAAAGTTCAGTTCCACGTTCCCGCCTGCCGACGGGGACGACCCACCGCCGCAGCCGCTCAAGGCCAATCCGGCGGCTGTTATGGCCGCGCCCAGGAAGATCCTGCGCGGGACCCCGGTGGTTGCTGTCTTCTTCATTGAATGACGCCTTTCTGTGGCTGCCCGGTGATGGGCAATCGGTACATCCGAACGGAAACTTTCTGATTCTCTTGCGCGAGACACCGCTGAGTTACGGTTGCGGAGCGCGGGTTTTCGGCAAGAGGAAAAGGTGAGTAAACGATTTCTAGCAAGGAAGGACTGTGACTGTCAACACAATTTTCCAAAGCTGCATCACTCCAAATCAGAAACTTTCTTTAGCTATTGCTGATTGTTTCCGCGATGCCTATGCTGTTCTCCATTGCCACGCAGCAACTCAGAGGAAGGAGGCCTGATGGCAGAACGAACTCCCAATCTCAATACCCTGGTGGGCCGGCATAGCGGCCGGGACTTTCCCGGGCACAGCTCACCCCGGCCATACCTTCATCCGGTCCGTTCCCTGGCAGGGGCCATGCTTACGGAGGTGGCACCGGAAGACCATCCTCACCATCTGGGCCTATCGATCGCCTTCGCCGACCTCAACGGCACCAATTTTTGGGGCGGCTCCACCTTCACGCCGGACGGCCCGGCCATACTGCCCAACCATGGGCGCCAAGTGCCCTCGGGCTGGACCGACTCCCCAACCGAAGCTTCCCCAACCGGGGCCGCCGGCACGGTGGTGTGGCGCTCGGAGCAAGGGGTGGACGTGGCCGTTGAACAGCGGAACATCCGCTGCTTCAGCCACCCGCAGCCGGGGACCTGGAGCCTGTCCGTGGAGTCGGTGATGGTTCCCGCCGGCAACGTCGGCCGCCTGGAGGTCTCGTCGTCGGCCGTTAAAGGACGGGCGGGCGCCGGCTACGGCGGGATCTTCTGGCGTTTCCCGGCCCCACGCTCCCAGCCGTTGGTGCTGTCAGCCAACGGTGAAGGAGCTGCGGCTGCCCACGGAAGCCGTTCGCCCTGGCTGGCCATCAGCACCACCGTCGACGGCGCCCCGGTCAGTGTTGTCCTGGGCCAGGGCGGCAGCCTCCGTCCCTGGTTCGTCAGGACAACCGGCTACCTGGGCGCGGGACCTGCCGTCGCGTGGTCTGAAAAGGCCGTCGCCGACGCCGCCAGCCCACTGGCCCAGTCCCTGCATGCCGTCATCCACGACGGGCTGGTGGATACACCAACACAAGCCGTGGAACTCCTTCAGCACCATCCCGGAATCCCGGCCCTCAGCCCTCCCGACAGGACACCATGACATCCCGAAACGCCGTCCCCGTGTACACCAACCCGATCCTCAATGCCGACTGGCCGGACCCGGACGCGGTCCAGGTCCGGGGTTTCTACTACCTCATCGCCTCCAGCTTCAACCGGGTGCCAGGACTGCCCGTCCTGCGTTCCCGGAACCTTGTTGACTGGGAGCACGCCGGGCACGCCCTTCCCCATCTGCCGCAATGCAGCCATTACTCCTTGGTCCGCCATGGCGGCGGGGTGTGGGCTCCCTCCCTGCGCTACCACGACGGGCGCTTCTGGATCTTCTATCCCGATCCGGACCACGGCATCTTCGTCCTGAGCGCCGAAAAGGCGGAAGGCCCGTGGACCGAGCCGCACCTGCTCTACCCCGGACGCGGGCTCATTGACCCGTGCCCGCTCTGGGATGACGACGGCCAGGCGTACCTGGTCCACGGTTGGGCCCACAGCAGGGTGGGGGTCAAGAACCGGCTCACGGTCCACCGCATGAGCCCGGATGCCAGCCGCCTGCTGGACCACGGCACACACGTCATCAACGGCGCGGACCTGCCCGGCTACACCACGCTGGAGGGGCCGAAGTTTTACAAGCGGGACGGCTGGTACTGGATTTTCGCTCCGGCGGGCGGCGTGGCCACCGGCTGGCAGTCGGTGTTCCGCTCCCGCTCCCCGTTCGGTCCCTACGAAGGGCGCCGCGTCCTGGAGCAGGGGGATACCGCGGTGAACGGTCCGCACCAGGGGGCCTGGGTAACCAGTCCACGTGGCGAAGACTGGTTCCTGCATTTCCAGGACCGCGGGCCCTACGGCAGGGTGGTCCACCTGCAACCCATGGGCTGGGATGACGACGGCTGGCCATGGATGGGCGCGCGGGCGTCCGACGGCGGACCGGGCACCCCCGTCTCCAGCCACCCCTACCCGGCGGGTACTTCGCCGAAGGATGCAGCGCCACCTGCCAGCGACGATTTTTCGACGGCGACGCTGGGGCCGCAGTGGCACTGGCAGGCGAATCCGGAGCACGGCTGGGCGCACCAGTGCGGGGGTGGGCACCTTGTGCTCAGGCCAAAAGCCAACGATCCGGTGAACCTGAGGGAGCTTCCCAACGTGCTCGGGCAGATCCTCCCGGGCACGCCCTCCACCTTCACCACGTCCCTTGAACTGCAGGATGTTCCGCTAGGAACGCGTGCCGGCGTGGTGGTACTGGGCCAAAAATACGCCTGGCTGGGAATTGTGCGGACGTCCGAGGGGTACGTCCTGGGAAGCGGCACCGGGGGAGACGGGCCCCACGAGCAGGCGCCGGGCCGGAGGATTGTGCTGCCGGGTTCGAGGATCGAGCTCCAGATCCGCACGGACGGAACACCCCGGTCCACCTTTGCCTGGCGCACCGGCCCGGGTGAGCCGTGGGAAGTCCAGGGCTGGAATTTTGAGGTGGTGGAAGGGAGGTGGATCGGTGCCGAGCTAGGCATCTTCGCCACGTCACCCCTGGGATCGCAGGAAGGCGGCAGTGTTATCGTGGGACCCGTGCGGGTGGACACCGCGCCCGTGCGCCGGGCCACAGCCCCGCAACTCGCCGCCGCAACCACATGACCCCAAGGACTGCACCGTTGACCGCCACCCCGCGTCCCAAGATCGCTGACGTCGCGGCGGCTGCCGGCGTCTCCGTGCCCACCGTGTCCAAGGTGCTCAATGGACGCACCCACGTCTCCGAGGCTACCCGCGCCAAGGTGCAGCAGGCGCTGGAGGAACTCGACTACTCCAAGCGCAACACTCCGGCGGGCCAGCCGGGAATGCTGCAGCTGGTGGTCAACAACTTCGATTCGCCCTGGATCCTGGAAACCATGGCCGGCGTGGAAGCCGCGGCGGACCGCCTGGGCTACGCGGTGGCGTATGCCCGGGCGGAGCACGCCACGGCCGAGCGCTGGCGGAAGCTGCGGGAACCATCGGTGAACCGGCTGGACGGGGTGCTGCTGCTGGCTCCCAGGAAGGGATCCATGCTGGTGACCACCCTTCGGACGCTGAAAATCCCGGCGGTGGCGATCGATCCGGAGGGTGCCGAGGGCCTGCCCATCCCCAGCGTCAGCCCCGCGTCCTTCTCCGGTGCGCTGACCGCCGTCGGACATCTGCTCGAACAGGGCCACCGCCGCATCGGCATCATCACGGGACGGAAACACAGCCCCGGGCACGGCCGTGCGCGGTATGCGGCCTACGCGGCAGCCCTGCACGAGGCAGGCCTTCCCGTGCTGCCCGAGCTGGTGCGGGACGGCGACTTCAGCATTGAGTCCGGCATGCGGCTTGGCGCCGACCTACTGGATCTGCCCGAGCCGCCCACGGCCATCTTCACGGGCAGCGACCTGCAGGCCATGGGAGTGATGAACGCGGCGGGGCAACGCTCGCTGCGGGTCCCGCAGGACCTGAGCATTGTGGGCTTTGACGACATCGCCCAGGCGGCGCTGACATCGCCGCCCCTCACCACCGTCCGCCAGCCGCTGGCGCAACTGGCCTCCATGGCGGTGGGCATCCTGGCCGAACAACAGGACCAGCAGCTTGCCCAGCTGCCTTCTGCCCTCGAAGTGGCAACGGAGCTGGTGGTCCGCGGAACAACGGCCCCACCCGGGCGGCAGGCGCCGTAACGCATCCGGGCCGGCCGATCCGTATGGTTGGAACAGCTATTGGTTGCGTAAGGAAGGCCGCCGCATGATCGAGATCCTGAACCCCGCCGAACTGCTCAGGGCCAAGGAGACGGGCTCGCTGGTCGCCAACATCCTGCAGACCCTAAAAAGCCGGAGTGCGGTGGGCACCAACCTCCTGGACATCAACCGGTGGACCAAGGCAATGATCCTCGACGCCGGAGCGCAGTCCTGCTACGTGGACTACGAGCCCTCCTTCGGACGCGGACCCTTCGGCCACTACATCTGCACGGGCGTCAACGATGCCGTGCTGCACGGGAAGCCGCACGACTACACGCTTGCCGACGGCGACCTGCTGACCCTCGATCTCGCCGTCACCAAGGCCGGAGTTGCTGCAGACGCTGCCATCAGCTTCATCGTGGGCGAATCAAGGCCGGCGGAGAGCGTCGCCCTGATCAGCGCAACCGAACGCGCCTTGAGTGCAGGAATAGCCGCAGCCGGGCCCGGCGCCCGCATCGGCGACATCTCCCATGCCATCGGCTCCGTCCTCAGCGAGGCGGGGTACCCGATCAACACCCAGTTTGGCGGTCACGGCATCGGATCGACCATGCACCAGGACCCCCATGTTCCCAACATCGGACAGCCGGGCCGGGGATACAAACTCCGCCCCGGGTTGCTGCTCGCCCTGGAGCCCTGGGTCATGGAGGATACTGCACAGCTCGTCACCGACCCCGACGGGTGGACGCTCCGAAGTGCCACCGGCTGCCGGACGGCACACACCGAGCACACCATCGCCATCACCCCTGACGGAGCCGAAATCCTCACCCTGCCATAGCAGGCTGCATAAGCGGGCAAGCCATAACGGACCTGTCAGCATCCGAAACGCGCACAGCCCTATTCGCGCCAATCCCCGTTAGCGCCGCCACCGGTTATTTGGCGGGCAGCACCAGGTTCTTCAGGTCATCCAGGGTCTGCTGCATGTGCGCATCCATGGCCTCCCGTGCCCGTGTTGCATCCCGGGACTGGAGTGCATCCGCGATGTTCTCGTGATGCCCAATGGCATGGACCTGGATTTCCGGTACGGCCGAAGTTTCTGCCCGCCGCTTTTCCAGGACCCGGTGCAGCGGCTCGAACAGCACGGATACAAACACGTTGCCCGAGGCACGCAGGATCACGTCGTGGAAGGCAAGGTCGGCCTCGACAAAGGCGGCAACGTCATTGATGGCATGGGCTGCCTTCATGGCTGAAATGTAGGAAAACAGGGACGCGATGTCCGCCTCCGCGATCCTCCCGGCGGCCAGTTCGCAGGCGCCGGTCTCCAGCATCCTGCGGAGCTCGATGAGCTGGACGGAAGATTCGGCCTCGTTCTTGCCCTCGGACGCCGCCCGCAGGACGGCTTCCAGCGAGGTCCAGCGGTTCAGGGGATTGACGAAGGTGCCCCGGCCCCGCTCCACGCTGAGGATCTGCTGGGCCTGCAGGGTTTTCATGGCTTCCCGCACGGTCATCCGGCTTACCTCGTGCCGCGCGCTCAGTTCGTGCTCCCCGGGAACTGTGGCGCCAGGCGGAAATTCGCCTTCGATGATGCGGTCCAACAGCTCGTCGGCCACGACGCCGACCAAAGATTTCCTTGCCATGATGCCCCCGATTCCTGCCCGCGCCCTCGCCCAGCGGATATGTCGGACAAGTCTACTTGCGCGTCTTTATGTCCTATGCCACACTAGCATCAGATGCAAGATGTCAGACATCTTACAGATACATTTACATCAGGATCCGCCACCTCGGATCACTACACAACGGAGTGCACTGTGACGCTTGAAGCAGACCTTCTGGCCGCCTACCCGGCTGAAATCCAGATCCCGGCGGGGCTGGTTGCGGACACGCTGGCCGCGTCCAATGCAGAGGTTCCCCGGGTGCTGGTAGTGCTCGACGACGACCCCACGGGAACGCAGTCCGTGTCGGACCTGCCCGTGCTCACCCGCTGGGAGGTTGAAGACTTCATTTGGGCCTTCGGCCAGGCCAAGCCCGCCGTGTACGTCCTGACCAACACCCGCAGCCTCGATCCGGCCGAAGCAGCCGCCCGCAATACGGAAGTGGTCCGCAACGCCCTCTCCGCCGCCGGCTCGCCGGACGCACTGCGCCTGGGGTTTGTCAGCCGCAGCGATTCCACCCTCCGCGGCCATTACCCGCTGGAACCCGACGTCATCGCCGCCACCGTTGAGGAAGTCAGCGGCGAAACCACCGACGGCGTGGTCCTGGTCCCTGCCTTCCCCGACGCCGGGCGCGTCACTATCGGTGGCGTCCACTACATGCGGGGCACCGGTGACGCCGCCGGGACGCTCACCGCGGTCTCCGAAACCGAGTTCGCCAAGGATGCCACCTTCGGCTTCACCACCTCGGTGATGGCCGAGTACGTCCAGGAGAAGTCGCAGGGCCGCTTCGCGGCAGACTCGGTGATTGTCCTGGACCTCAACATCATCCGCGCTGGTGCCGCAGCAGGGAACCCCACCGAGAGCGCAAAGATCAGCGCCAACGCAATCGCCGACGCCATTGCCGGCGCCAGCCATTCCACTGCGATCGTGGCCGACATCGTCACCGAGAATGACCTCCGCGCCCTGGCCCTGGGACTGGAAGAATCAGAGCGCCGCGGCAAGAAGCTCCTCTACCGCGTGGGCCCGCCCTTCGGACGCGCCAGGATCGGCCAGGAAATCCGCGCCGAACTGACCGGAGCCGAGGCCTACGCCGGCAACACCCCTTCCCATGCGGGCGGCCTGATCGTCGTCGGATCGCACGTGGGAGTCACCACCCGCCAGCTCAAGGCCCTGACCGAACAGCACAGCTCGGCCCGGATCATCGAGATCGACGTCGAAAAGCTGCTGGGCGATGAAGCAGCCGCCGCCAACCACCTGAACCAGACAGTGGACGCCGTTGTGGAGGCCCTCCGCGGCGGAGACGTCATCGTCCACACCAGCCGCCTGCTCATCAAGACCAACGACCCCGCTGAAAGCCTGCGGATCGCCCGCACCGTGTCGGCCGCCGTCGTCGCCGTGGTCAACCGGACCCTGAAGACCTTCCCGCCGCGGTTCGTCATCGCCAAGGGCGGGATCACCTCCTCCGACGTGGCGGCCCACGGCCTGGAAATCCGCCACGCCATCGTCCGCGGCCCCATGCTCCCCGGCATCGTCAGCCTGTGGGAACCGGTGGACGGCCCCGCCAAGGGCATCCCGTACATCGTCTTCGCCGGCAACGTGGGCGATGACCAGTCCCTCGCCGACGTCACCCGCAAGCTCAGCAACACCTTCTAAAAGTCCCGCCAAAATTCAATGGAGAACACCATGACCAGCAACTACACCGTCACCGTCCTGGGCCTCGGCGCCATGGGCCTGCCCATGGCCACCCGCCTCGCCAGCCAGCTGACCGTCCACGGCTTCGACATCGCCGAACCCCGCCTGAAGCTCGCCGAAGAAGCCGGCATCGCCACCTTCGCCACCGCCCGCGAAGCCGCCAAGGGCGCCGACGCCGTCCTGCTCGCCGTCCGCAACGGCGAACAGCTCAACGACGTCCTCTTCGGCGAGAACGGCGTGGCCTCAGTGCTGGAGCCGGGCGCCGTCGTCATCCTCGGCAGCACCGTGGGCACCGAAGCTATCCCCGCCACTGTGGAGAAGCTGGCCGAATACGGCGTGGAACTGGTGGACGCCCCGCTGTCCGGCGGCCCCAAGCGCGCAGGCGAAGGCGACCTGCTGATCGTGGTGGGCGCTTCCCCCGAAGCCCGCGAAAAGGCTGCTCCCGCCCTTGAACTCCTGGCCTCCACCCTGACCGTGGTGGGCGACAAGCCCGGCGATGGCCAGGCCCTCAAGACCGTCAACCAGCTCCTCTGCGGCGTCCACATCGCCGCCGCCGCCGAGGCCATGGCCCTCGCGGACGCGCTGGGACTGGACCAGGCCAAGACGCTCGCCGCCCTCGAAGCCGGTGCCGCCGGATCATTCATGCTCTCCAACCGCGGCCCGCGCATCCTCGAGGCCTACACAGAGGAAGGCGCCGAGGTCCTGTCCCGCCTGGACATCTTCGTCAAGGACATGGGCATCGTGGGCAAGGCCACCCGCGCGGCCGGACTGGCAGCCCCGGTTGCCGCCGCTGCCGAGCAGCTCTACCTCCTGGGCCAGGCCCAGGGACTGGCCGCGGCCGATGACTCCGCCGTCATCAAGGTGGTTGCCCCCGCCAAGCGGACCAAGCAGTAAGCCGCCTTCCCCATAACGTACGACGACGGCGGTCCCCCCTTCGCCGTCGTCGTACCTCCAGCGTTTCCCCCTTAGAAAAAACAAGCGCCTGAGTGCCCGTCTTCTGGAAGACTGGCTCGTCAAAGGAGACACCCTCATGAACCACCTGATAAACCCGCTGATACTGCGGGCGGCCGACGCCCCGGCCATCAAACCCGCAGTTGAGCTCGGCACTCCGCTGCTTCTGACCATCGCAGCCCTCGGCATTGCCGTGCTGCTGGTGATGATCATCCGCTTCAAGATCCAGGCCTTTGTTGCCTTGCTGACCGTCAGCATCATGGTGGCAGTCGCCGCCCAGATCCCGCTCAAGGACGTCTTCACCGTTGTGGCCAACGGCGTGGGCAGCACCATGGGCAAGGTGGCGCTGCTGATCGCACTCGGCGCCGTCCTGGGACGCATGATCGAGGTGTCCGGCGGCGTCCAGTCGCTCGCCTCCCACTTCACCGAGAAGCTCGGCGCCAAGCGCGTGGCCGTGGCGCTCACCGCCGTCGGCTTCCTGGTGGCCATCCCCGTCTTCTTCGAGGTGGGCATCATTGTTCTGGTGCCCATCGTCTACGCCTTTGCCAAGATCGCCAACGTGCACCCCGTGAAGTTCGGCCTTCCCATGGCCGGCATCATGCTGGCCATCCACGTCGCCGTCCCGCCGCACCCCGGCATCGTGGCAGGCGCCGGCGTCTTCGGCGCCGACATCGGACTCATCACCCTCATCTCGCTGGCAATCTGCGTGCCCCTGGGCTTCCTGTCCTACTGGGTGGCGAGCATCATGAACCGCAAGGAATACGAGCTCCTCCCGTCCGTCAAGGCCCAGGTCGAGGAATTCGGCTCAGACTCCCTGGTCAAGGTTGGCCACGACGGCCCCGGTGCCGCCGCGATCGCCCCGCCGCGTCCCGGCCTGATCATCTTCCTGATCGCCGCACCCATCGTGCAGATCCTCCTCGGCACCCTGGGCACCCTCACCATTCCCAAGGACAACTCCTGGTACGGCCTGGCCGCGTTCATCGGCAACCCGTTCTTCGCGCTCCTGGTGGCCGTGGGCCTCTCCTTCTTCCTGCTGGCCGTCCGCCGCAACTGGTCGCTGAAAGAAACCGGCGAAATCTTCGAAGGCGCCCTGCCTCCCATCGCCTCCATCCTGATGGTGGTGGCCGCCGGCGGCGTGTTTGGTGAAGTGCTGCGCACCTCCGGCATCGGCGCCGCGCTCTCCCAGACCCTGGACCACTTGGGCCTGCCCGTCATCGCGCTGGGCTTCGTGATCTCCCTGGCCCTCCGTGCAGCGCAGGGTTCGGCCACCGTTGCCATCGTGACCACCACCGGCCTGCTCACCTCCGCGGTGATGGAAGGCGGGTACAGCCCTGCCCAGATCGCGGTTATCGTGATCGCCATCGGCTTCGGATCGCTCGGCCTGTCCCACGTGACCGACGCCGGATTCTGGACCGTGGTCCGCTACTACGGCCTCACCGTCTCTGACGGCCTGAAGACCTGGACCGTCCTGACCACCATCCTCGGCCTGGCCGGCTTCGCGCTGACCTTCGTCGCCTGGATCCTGGTGGGAGGCCTGGGCGTCTGATGCGCACCCGACTGGACCACCTCGTCACTTCCGCCCTGCAGCAGGGCTCAGCAGTCCCCGCCTTCACCTGCTACGACTTCACCACCGCCCTGGCCGTGGTGGGCGCTGCAGAGGAGTCCGGCCGCGGCGTCATCCTGTTGGTGGCCCCCAAAACCGCCGCCACCCCCAACGGCCTCCGGCTGATCGCCGCGCTCCGCGGCCTGGCCGACGCGGCCTCCGTGCCCGTGTCAGTGCAGCTGGACCATGCCTCGGACCTTGCAGTGATGGCCGACGCCGTCGCGGCCGGGGCGGATTCCGTCCTCGCCGACGGTTCCTCCCTTCCCTATGAGGACAACATTGCGCTGGTCCGGAAGGCCCGCGCACTGCTGGGCTCCGACGTCGTGCTTGAAGCGGAACTTGGCGGCCTGGCCGGCGACGAGGACCGCGCCTTCGGTGCGGATGAGGCCGGTGTTTCCGTGGCCGGCCTGACCGACTCTGCCCAGGTGGAAGACTTCGTCTCCCGCACCGGAGCCGAGCTCCTGGCCGTGGCCGTGGGCAACGTGCACGGCAAGTACAAGGGAGAACCGCAGTTGCGGTGGGACGTGCTGCAGGACATCGCCGTGCGGACCCACATTCCCCTGGTGCTGCATGGCGCCTCCGGCATCCCGGCGGAGGAACTGGTGAAGGCGGCGTCCATGAACGTGGGCAAGGTCAACTTCAACACCGAGCTCCGTACCGGCGTGCTGGCCACCCTGCAGGAACAGCTGCCCGCGCACCGCGCCGACGGCGAAAACCTGCAGGCACTGCTGGGCCACTGGAACCGGTCTGCAGGAGGATTCGCCACGGCTGCGCTGGGCATGCTGACGCGCTGACGGACTGCACTGCGGCTACCGTAAGGGCGCCATAATGCGGGGAGGCTAGGATCAAGCAATGATCCTGGCCTCCCTCCTTTTTGCCTTCCTCGCTGCCGCCCTCCACGTTTTCATCTTCACCATGGAGTCCCTGACCTGGACCCGGCCGGCCACCTGGAAGCGCTTTGGGGTTGCCTCCCAGTCCGACGCCGAGACCACCAGGCCGCTCGCCTACAACCAGGGCTTCTACAACCTCTTCCTGGCCATCGGCGCCTTCATCGGCATCGGCTGTATCGCGCTGGCACCCGAAGGATCAGCGCAGTCCACAGCCGGGCAGTCCACAGTGGGTTGGACACTGGTCTTCGCCAGTTGCGGCTCGATGGTCCTCGCCGCACTGGTCCTCGCCCTGACCGGCAAAAAGTACCTCCGCGCGGCCGTGACCCAGGGCGCCACGCCGCTCCTCGCCGTCGTCCTGGGCCTCCTCGCGGTGGTGCGGTAAGCACCGGCATGCACTTTTTTCGTAGCCCTAGTCTTGCTGCGCGGGCATTGCCAGCAGGATGAAGTAGTGCCAATGTCGAACCATGACCGAGAACACGATGTCCACCGAGGATAAGTTCACGCCGGATGTCACGCTGCGGCGCAATGATGCGCAGCACCGCTACGAACTGCTGGTGGGCGGCACGCTGGCCGTCCAGTCCTTCTTCGAGGACCTTCCCGGACACATCGACTTCATCCGCACGGAAACGGGGCCGGACTTCGAAGGCCGGGGCCTGGGAAAAGTCCTGGCGCACTTCGCCCTGGATGATGTGGTGGCCACCGGCAAACGCATCGTCCCGCATTGCCCGTTCATTGCCGGCTACCTGCGGAAGCACGAGGGGTACGAACAGTTCGTCGACTGGCCTGAGTGAGCACAAAGCCTCCTCGCCGTTAGAGGCCTGCCCCACCGGGTAATCCATCTGCAGGAAATCAAGCCGATGGCAGACCGGGAGGTACAACATGGCTCACGGGGAACTGTTCGACGTGGCGATTATCGGCGGTGGCCCGGCGGGCCTGAGCGCGGGCGTTGCCCTGGCCAGGGCCTTGCGGTCCGTTGTGGTCATCGACGCCGGGGAACAGCGGAACCTGAAGGCCGAGGGAGTGCACGGTTTCCTCAGCCGCGAAGGCATGAGCCCGAAGGAGCTTGTTTCCGCGGGTCGGGAGGAACTTGCCCGGTATGGCGGGACGGCCGTTGAGGGATTCGTAACGTCCGCCAGCCGCTACGGCGGCAATTTCGTTCTCAGCCTCAAGGACGGCTCCACCATGAGCGCCCGGCGCCTGCTGATCGCGTCCGGGATCACCGACGAACTGCCGGAGCTTCCGGGCGTGGCGGAACGCTGGGGACGGGACGTCCTTTATTGCCCGTATTGCCACGGCTGGGAAATCCGGAACCAGCGGATCGGCATCCTGGCATCGGACTCCAATGCCGTTCCTGAGGCGCTGACCTTCCGGCAGTGGAGCCCCGACGTGACGCTGTTCCTGAACGGCGCATTGTCCCTGAGCCCGGAAGAGGAAGAGCAGCTGCGTGCCCGGGATGTCCGCGTGGTGGACGGAAGGGTCCAACGGCTGGAGACCGCCAGTGACAGGCTTGTGGGGGTGGCGCTCGACGGCGGTTCCGTTGTCCCGCTGGATGTGCTGGCCGTCAGTCCGGCAACCGTCAGCAAAGCGAATATGCTCCAGCGCCTTGGGCTTGAACCGTGCGGCTTGGACGAGGGGGAGGGCACCTGCCTGGAGACGGATGAATCCGGGCGCACGTCCTGCCCCGGGGTGTGGGCCGCCGGCAATGCCACGGACGTCTCGGCCCAGGTGATGACGGCGGCGGCAGCCGGCCTGCGGGCCGCCGCCGCCATCAATGCTGATCTGGTTCTTGCTGATACACGGCAGGCCGTGGAGGAGGCCAGGGCCTACGCGCGGTAGCCGCAGCGCCCGGGAACGGCGGTAGCCGCACAGTCCGGGAACAGTGCCTGCAGCTGCCGGTAGCTCCAGTGCCAGTCAGCTGGCCAGGGCGTGACCGCCCGCCGCCGGGTTGAACGGGGTTGAAGTGAATTCGGTTGCGTTGAATTCGGTTGCGTTGAAGCAGGCGGCATCAGCTGCGGGATCATCGATGGTAAAGCCGCAGGCGCAACGGTAGGTCACGACGTTGCCGGCGGCGGCACCTGCACCGAGGGGAACCACTCCTGTCCCGTCAACGTAGACAGGCTGCCGTACGGGCAGTTCGTCGGGATCGATGCGCTGCATCGGGGTGCGGCAATGCATCCGCGAGTTCAGGGTAAACAGAAGCCCCACGTCCACGGGCCCGTTGGTTCCGACGGGAGCCAGTGCTCCCTCTGTGCGTTCCCCGAACGCCGTCAAGTGATCTTCTGTAACGCTGGTCATGATGTTCATCCTTGGGCTTCTTCACGAAGCTGCCGGCGTTGGCAGCTCCGCCGCGAACTGCTTGCGGAGGTTCATTTACCCCAATACCTAAGCATGCTTACTAATCGTCACGCAAATCAGCTTGTGGTCCAGGGCACACCCCGCGTTAGCGGATCCGGTGTCACGCCGAATGGGTTTTGGTGACGTGTCTTGCGGGTGGCTGCGTAGGCTGCTTTACCTATCCGTGCCGCTTCTGCCACTGCAGCGCGTGCCAGAACAGTAGGCACAACAGTGCTGCGATTCCGAGGAGAATAGCGTAGGGCGCGTTGGTCAGGACCAGGAACGACACGGGCACCTGCCCGTTCGGGGAGAACTGGTTGCCCATGCCGTAGAAGAAAGCCGCAGTGCCACCGGCAATGAGCCCACTGGCGAACAGCCACAGCACCACAATGAATGGATTCACGGCCGCCCACGCGCCGGGCGTCCATGCAGGAGGCTCTGTGGCCCCGGTTTCATGCGGCAGCGGGTTCCCGTCGCGGTCCACTTCCCGGAATCCGGTGGCTCCGGATGGCGGCTGATTCATGCTTCCCCCTTGCATTTCAGCGTTCCGGCCAAGCTGCCGGAAATTCCAGCCTAGCCGAGAGTCTTCCGGCCTTGGGCAGTTGCGGGGTGAAGGGCATTTTGCAGCAGAACGCTCACGCCCGCCAGTCAATAACCTCTTTGGGACTTCAAAAACCCCGGGTTTCTGCGGCTCCAGCGAAATACAACACAAAAGTTTGATTAAAAGGTTCGCCTAAGTAAGGCTTGCCTTTGCAATCCAAGAAAAACCGCTGACCGAAGGATGACCAGTGTCGCTGATGCCCCGCCTTGACGAGTTACACGTGCATGACCCGCACACCAGCGAAGTCCATGCCAAACAGGATCCGCCGGGGCAGGATTTCGGCTCGCGGGTGGAGCTCGCGCTGGGGGCAACCAACCATCTCTTCAACGCCAGGAACTCACCCCGCTACGTGGCGCAGGTGCTGCAGGGCGTCACTGCCGTGGCAACCAAGCTGGAACGGACCACCCGGCCCTTTACCGGCGTCGGGCCTTCCGAGATGAAGGCGCGCGTGGGCGCCGTGGACCTGGACACCCCGCTGCCGGACACGGCGGCCGCGCTGCAGGAACTCGAAGCCGTCTACCTGCGGGACGCCATCTACTTCCATGACGCAAAGTACGCAGCCCACCTGAACTGCCCGGTGGTAATCCCCGCCCTGGTGGGAGAGGCCATCCTGTCCGCCGTGAACTCCTCCCTGGACACCTGGGACCAGAGCGCCGGGGCCACCATGATCGAACGGCGCCTCATCGACTGGGCAGCAGAGCGGCTGCACCTCGGTGACAACGCGGACGGCATCTTCACGTCCGGCGGCAGCCAGTCCAACCTCCAGGCCCTGCTGATCGCGCGCAACCACGCCGTAGCCGGCCTCCGCCGGGACCCCGCCCGCAGCGGCCTCCGCCTTCCGGCCCTGCTGGACACGCTGCGGATCTTCACCTCCGAAGACAGCCACTTCAGCATCCAGAAGTCCGCCTCCATGCTGGGCCTCGGCTTCGACGCCGTCATCACCGTCCCCTGCACGTCAGACCACCGGATGGACCCGGCCGCGCTGGCCGAGGCCATGGCGTCAGCCAGGGATGCCGGCCTGACACCGATGGCCGTGGTTGCAACCGCCGGAACCACCGATTTCGGCGCCGTGGATCCGCTCGCCGACCTCGCCGCACTGGCCCGCGCCTACGGAGCTTGGTTCCACATCGACGCCGCATATGGCGGCGGGCTGATGGTCTCCGGGCGCTACCGTCGCCTGCTGGACGGAACCCGCCTGGCGGACTCAGTCACCGTTGACTTCCACAAGACCTTCTTCCAGCCGGTAAGCTCAAGCGCCCTCCTGGTCCGCGAGTCCGCCATGCTGCGCCACATCACTTACTACGCCGATTACCTGAACCCGGAAAGCGCGGCACTGGCGGACATCCCCAACCAGGTGGACAAGAGCATCCAGACCACCCGCCGGTTCGACGCCCTGAAACTGTGGCTCACCCTGCGGATCATGGGTGCCGACGCCATCGGCGCGCTGTTTGACGAGGCGATCGACCTCGCCGCCCGCGTCGGCTCGCTCCTGGCTGCCGACGACGACTTCGAACTTGCCGCTGCACCCCAGCTGAGCACCCTGGTGTTCAGGTACCGTCCCGTCGTCGACGGCGTCCGGCTCCCGGAAGATACCGCCGACGTCCTCAACCCGGCCATCCGTGCCGCCGTTTTCGCCTCCGGTGAGGCCGTGGTGGCCGGCACCAAGGTGGGCGGCCGCCACTACCTGAAGTTCACCCTCCTCAACGCCGAGGCCACCCTCGAGGACATCGCCGAGATCATCGGGCTCCTGCGCCGCACCGGCGCGGACCTGCTGCAGAGCGAGGTGTCCGCATGAGCCGCATCCACGACTTCGCTGCCATCGGCGCCGGGCCCTTCAACCTGGGCCTCGCCGCCCTCACCGAACCGCTGGAGGACGTGGACGGCATCTTCCTGGAACAGCGGGCGTCCTTTGACTGGCACCCCGGAATGATGCTGGAGCCCGCCCACCTCCAGGTTCCGTTCATGGCGGACCTGGTCACCCTGGCGGACCCCACCTCGCCCTACTCGTTCCTGAACTTCCTGAAGCAGACCGGGCGCCTGTACCGCTTCTATATCCGGGAGAACTTCTACCCGCTCCGGGCCGAGTACAACCAGTACTGCCAGTGGGTGGCCGGCCAGCTGCCGTCCGTCCGTTTTGGCACGGCTGTGCTGGATGTAACGTACGACGCCGGCGTGTACCGGCTGGCTGTCTCCGGTCCGGACGGGCAGGAGGTGCTTTTGGCGAGGCGGCTGGTGCTGGGCACCGGCACATCCCCCTATGTTCCGGAAGCGGCTGCCGGAATCGTTGCCGGCGCAGCGGCAGGGCGCGGGGGAGTGGTCCTGCACAACGCCGACTACCTGGCGCGGAAGGCCGAACTCCAGCAGCAGCGCAGCATCACCATCCTGGGCAGCGGCCAAAGCGCCGCCGAGATCTACTACGAGCTCCTGCAGGAGGCCGACGCCCACGGTTACCAGCTCAACTGGGTCACCCGCTCCGGCCGGTTCTTCCCGCTGGAATACACCAAACTGACCCTCGAAATGACATCCCCCGAGTACGTGGACTACTTCCACGGCCTTCCGCAGCACCAGCGCGACCACCTCAACAAGACGCAGAAGAACCTCTACAAGGGGATCAACTCCGATCTCATCGACGCCATCTACGACCTGCTCTACACCAAGAGCCTTTCCGGCATGGTGGACACCCAACTGCTGACCCACTCGACCCTTACCGCAGCACAATGGGATGCAGCGGCCGGAACGCACATCCTGCACCTGCACCACGGCGAGCAGGGCAGCTCCTACACCCTGGACAGCGAAGCGGTCGTCCTGGCCACGGGCTACGGCTACCGGGAGCCCGGGTTCCTCGCCGGCGTGCAGGACCGGATCTCCCGGGACAGCGCCGGACGGTTCGCCGTGGACCGGAACTACAGCACGGGCGTCGAACCCGGCGAGATCTTCGTCCAGAACGCCGAGCTGCACACCCACGGCTTCGTCACCCCGGACCTGGGCATGGGCGCATACCGCAACTCCTGCATCCTCCGGGAGATCACCGGCCGCGAGGTCTACCCGGTGGAGCAGAGCATCGCGTTCCAGCAGTTCGGATCACCTACGGGTATTGGCGCCCGGGCGGACGTGGGGACAAGCGCGGACGTTAGCGTTGCGGCAGGGGTGTCCGCATGAGGTTCACGTTCCGCTGCCTTGACGCGAAGGCCGACGCACCGCTCCTGCACAGCTGGGTGACCCAGCCGTACGCCTCGTTCTGGGGAATGCTCTCCGCCGGCGTGGAGGATGTGGTGGAGGAATACGCCAGGATCCAGGCCAGCGGGCACCATCACGCCCTGCTGGGGCTCGACGGCGGCGTCCCCGCCTTCCTGATGGAGGAGTACCTTCCGGAGTCCTCGCCGCTGGCAGGCCTGTACGCCGTCCAGCCCGGCGACGTGGGCATGCACCTGCTGGTGGCGCCGCCGTCGGAAGGCCCGGAACCCGGGTACACCACGGCGGTGATGGACGCCGTCCTGGACCACCTGTTCGCCAGGCCGGAGGTGCAGCGCGTCGTGGTGGAACCGGATGCGCGGAACACCAAAATCCACGCACTGAATGAACGGCTTGGTTTCCAACCCGCAGGCATCGTCACCCTGCCGGACAAGGACGCCCTGCTGAGCTTCTGCAGCCGCTCCGACTACCAGGCCGCCCGCGCCGCACTCGACACTCTGTCCACACCCGTCCCGCAGGGAGCTGCACTGTGACCGTCCACCTCGATTCCGCCGTGTCCGCCCTTGCCGCGGGCCCTGCCACCGCCGGCACTGCCAACGCCGCACCCCACCTCGCAGGAGACCGGTGGGACCAGGCCAACCGGCACCTGCTCCGCAAGGCGCTCGCCGAGTTCTCGCACGAACGGATCATCGCTCCGGAACTCCTGAGCGGTGCACCGGGGGACGAGGGGACCGGCAGCTACCGGCTCCGCAGCGGCGAGGGCTCGCACGAGTACCGCTTTTGCGCCCGGATCCTGGAACTTGACCACTGGTCCATCGACGCCGGCTCCATCCGGTGGTTCCGGGACGGCACCGAAGCGCCGCTGGACGTGCTGGAGTTCATCACGGCGTTCCACACCACCCTGGGCATCACCATCCAGATGCTCCCGGTCTACCTGGAGGAGGTCAGCAGCACCCTGGCCAGCCACGCCTACAAGCAGTGGGCCGGGCAGCCCTCCGCCGCCGAACTCGCGGCCGGCGTCACGGGCGGGCGCGATGCCGCCGCCGATTTCCAGGCCATCGAACGCAGCATGACCGAGGGCCACCCCTGCTTCGTGGCCAACAACGGCCGGCTGGGCTTCGGCATCAGCGACTACCATGCGTTTGCTCCCGAGACGGGCGCCCCGGTCCAGCTGCAATGGATCGCCGTCCACCGCAGCCACGCCGTGTTCACCTCGAGTGCAGGGCTGGACTACCGGGCGCATCTGGACGCCGAACTCGGCCCGCTGGCCGGCGAATTCACCAACGACTTGCAGCTCCAGGGCCTGGACCCCGAGCAGTACTTCTATATGCCCGTCCACCCGTGGCAGTGGGAGAACAAGCTGACGGTCACGTTCGCGGCTGAAATCGCCCGCCGGCGCATCGTGTACCTTGGCACCGGGACGGACGTGTACCAGGCCCAGCAGTCCATCCGCACCTTCTTCAACACAAGCGCCCCGGCCCGGAACTACGTCAAAACCGCCATGTCCGTCCTGAACATGGGGTTCATGCGCGGGCTGTCGCCGCAGTACATGAAGGCAACACCGGCCATCAACGACTGGTTGCGCACCCTGATCGAGGATGACGGGGCGCTGCAGCAGCGCGGATTCACCATGATCGGCGAAATCGCCGCCCTTGGCTACCACAACGGGTACTACGAGGCGGGGTCAGCGCCCGGTTCCCCCTACCGCAAGATGCTCTCTGCCCTGTGGCGGGAAAGCCCCCTGCCGCTGCTGCGGGACGGGCAGCAGCTGGCCACCATGGCCTCCCTCCTGCATGCCGATGCGGCGGGCAAACCGATGGTTTCCGCGCTGATCCGGCGCTCCGGGCTGGCGCCGGCGGACTGGCTGCGCCGCTACTTCGAGGCCTACCTCGTTCCGCTGGTGCACTGCCTCTACCGGTACGAGCTGGCGTTTATGCCGCACGGCGAGAACGTCATCCTGGTCCTCGAGGACGGCGTTCCCGTCCAGGCCATCATGAAGGACATCGCCGAGGAGATCGTGGTGATGGGGGACCGGCTGGACCTTCCCGAGGAGGTGTCCCGGATCCGGGCTGCCATCCCGGACGGGGAAAAGGTGCTGGCCATCTTCACGGACATCTTCGACTGCATCTTCCGCTTCCTCGCAGCACTCCTGGAAGAGGACGGGATCCTGGGCCAGGAGGAGTTCTGGCGCACGGCAGCAGCGGCCATCAGGGACTATCAGGGCCAGCACCCGGAACTGGCGGACCAGTTCGCCCGCCACGACCTGTTCGCCCCGGACTTCGAACTGTCCTGCCTCAACCGGCTCCAGCTCCGCAACAACCAGCAGATGCTGGATCTCGCGGATCCCTCGGGCGGGCTGCAGATGGCCGGGCGCCTGGCCAACCCGCTGGCGAAGTTCGCCGGGCGGTAAGAGCCGGGAACATCCGCCGGAGGTCAAAGTGGCTAGGCTGGCAGCATGATGCCAACCACTTCCCGAACAACCGCACTCGTCACCGGGGCCAGCGCGGGGCTGGGCGCCGAGTTCGCCCGCCAGCTCGCTGCCCAGGGCACCAACCTGGTCCTGGTGGCGCGGAACCGGGCCCGCCTTGAACATACGGCGGCGGACCTGGAACGGCGCTACGGAATCATGGCTGAGGTGCTTCCCGCGGACCTGACCGACGACGCCGGCGTGACCGCCGT
>NZ_JARHXQ010000005.1:0-12104 GCF_029222765.1 Arthrobacter sp. Cr_A7
AACGCCTTTTGCGACGGCGCGTAACAAAAGCCTTAACAATTGCGCCGGCTTCAAACCTGGCCGCCCCATGTTCTACGCTCTTAACCAGGTCACGAGTGCCAGCGCAAAACCCCGGTTTGCTGGCCGGCAACCCTCCATTCGCGGTGGGGTGCCCCGGGTGACGACCAGGCCGGTCCGGAGCGGATGCGGCAAGCGCGGATTCCTGTATGCCGGAGTCCTGTTCTGAAGTGAGGTCTCTGTGACAACTGCCACCGTCTCCCCCAACGCCGCCATCACCACCGAAGCTGCAACGGCCCTCGACGCGCGCCAGGCGATCGCCGGCCGCCCCCTCGCCGCCGTCACCGGCGCGGAAATCCAGGCGCCGCTGATCGCCGGCGGGCATGTGCGGTATGCCAACCTCGACTATGGCGCGTCTGCCCCCGCCCTCTCGGTGGTGTCCGCCTACCTCAACGAGATCCTGCCGTACTACGCCAGCGTCCACCGCGGCGCCGGGTACGCCTCGCAAATCAGCACCTCCGTGTACGAGAACGCCCGCAGCATCGTCCGCGATTTCGTGGGCGGCCGGCCGGACGATTCCGTCATCTTCACCAGGAACACCACGGACTCCCTCAACCTGCTGGCCGGCTGCCTGCCCGTCGCTGACGGACGCCATGCCGGTGACGTCCTGTACCTGGACATCGAGCACCACGCCAACCTGCTGCCCTGGCAGGGAGTGCCCCACCGCAGCATTGTTGCCGCCAACACCATCGCCGGAACCATCGAGGCCGTCCGCGCTGAGCTGGAGCAGGGCGGCGTGAGCCTGCTGGCAATCACCGGTGCCTCCAACGTCACCGGCGAGATCCTTCCCGTCCGCGCCCTGGCAGCGCTCGCCCACCAGCACGGCGCACGGATCGTGGTGGACGCCGCCCAGCTGGCGCCGCACCGCCGCATTGACATCAGCGCGGACGACGTCGACTACGTCGCGTTCTCCGGGCACAAGCTCTACGCGCCCTTCGGCGCCGGTGTCCTGGTGGGACGTCCTGACTGGCTCGACGCCGGTGTTCCACACCTTGCCGGCGGCGGCGCCGTCAAGGAAGCAAGGCTCGACGGCGTCAGCTGGGCAACGGGCCCGGCCCGCCACGAGGGCGGCTCCCCCAACGTCCTGGGCGCGGCCACACTTGCCCGCGCCACCCAGGTCATCGCCGGGTTGGACCAGGACCGCTGGCACGCGCACGAGTCCGCCATCCGCTCGTTCCTGGTGGAAGGCCTGCAGGACATCGACGGCGTCACGGTCCACCAGATCTTCAAGGACACCAACGCGGACACGGACACCATTGGCGTGGTCAACTTTTCCGTCGAGGGCTACGATGCAGGGCTCGTTGCCGCGTACCTTTCCGCTGAGCACGGGGTGGGGCTGCGGGACGGGCGCTTCTGCGCGCATCCCCTGCTGAAGCGGCTGGGGCTGCCCTCAGGGTCCCTTCGTGCCAGCTTCGGCCTCGGTTCCCGGCTCGAGGATGCCGAGCGGCTCCTGGCAGGCATCGCCAAACTCCGCCGCGACGGGCTGGGCTGGGACTACGTGGTGGACGCCGGCCGCTGGGTTCCCGCGAACGACACCCGCACCTACCCGCACTGGGCTCCGAACACACCGGGAACCGCGGGGGCTGCTCCCTGCGTTGACGACTGACCGTCGCCAGCGGCTGACCGGCCGTGCCCTGCTGCCGGACCCGGATGCGGTAAATTCGGAGGATACCGCAGGGCATTAGTGAAGGAGGCCGCAGGTGGTTCGGGGTGGCCCCAGGCTTGATCATGGGCGGCGCCGGGAGCTCGGCCAGAGCTTCCAGGACGGCGGCAAGCATTACCAGCGGGTCCGGCCCGGGTATCCTGCGGAATCTGCGCAATGGCTCGTTCCTGCCGGGGCCCGTGAGGCGCTGGACGTTGGCGCCGGCACCGGCAAATTCACCGAGCTCCTGCTGGCCCATGGGCTTTCGGTGACCGCCGTCGATCCATCCGCGGACATGCTCGGACAGCTGACGGCGCACTATCCGGACGCCACGGCTGTCCTGGGCACCGCCGAGGCGACGGGCCTGCCGGCGGCGGCGTTCGACGTCGTCACCGTTGCCCAGGCCTGGCACTGGTGCGATCCCCTCGCGGCGAGCACGGAACTGGCCCGTGTACTCCGCCCGCACGGAACGCTCGGGCTGGTCTGGAACCAGCTGGACACGTCCGTCCCGTGGGTGCACCGGCTTTCCCGCATCATGCATGCGGGGGACGTGTACAAGCCGGACCACCGGCCCGTGGTGGGCCCCGAATTCGGACAGCTTGAAGGCCACGTGACGCACTGGCAGGACCTTGTCAGCACCAGGGATCTGATGGAGCTCACCAAATCCCGCAGCTACTATCTTCGCGCCGGCGAAGCCACGCGGGCCAAGGTCCTCGCCAACCTTGACTGGTACCTGCATGAGCACCTGGGCCATGCCGACGATGAGGACCTGGAATTGCCGTACCTGACCCTGTCGTGGCGGGCCGTCAAAGCATGAAGAACGTCGCCGTTGCGGTCCACCGGCACCCGGTAGGCTTGGTCCTGTGAAGACCAGCGCGCCCTCCTCCTCCATCGAGGACTACGTCAAGGTCATCTACTCATTCACTGAATGGCAGGACAAGCCCATCACGTCCTCGCAGCTTGCCCAGCGGCTGGGGGTGGCCAACTCGTCGGTTTCGGAGATGGTCCGGAAGCTCAAGGACCAGGGCCTTGTTGACCATAAGCCGTACAGCGCCATCACGTTGACCGACACCGGCCTGCGGCTGGCCCTGTCCATGGTCCGGCGCCACCGGCTGATCGAAACGTACCTGGTGCAGCAGCTGGGTTACAGCTGGGACGAGGTCCACGATGAAGCCGAACTGCTGGAGCATGCCGTTTCGGACACGTTCATTCAACGGGTTGCTGCCAAACTTGGCGACCCCAGCCGTGATCCGCACGGAGACCCGATTCCCACTGCCGACGGCAAGGTTCTGATGCCCCGGGCCCATCTGATGGGTGAGCTGGACAAGGGCCATACGGGCAGGATCACCCGAATCAGCGACGATAACCCGGATCTGCTCCGCTATCTGTCCGCGGAGGAGATAGACCTCGACGCCGAGGTGGAGGTGGTGGGGCGACGGCCGTTCGGCGGTGCGCTGGTGGTGCGCATCCGCAACTCCGGCCGGACTCGTGACTACGACCTGGCCGATGAGATTACCTCGGCCCTGTGGGTGCACAGTGACCACCCGCATCCCGGCTGCATCCTGGCGGACGGCTGAGATGCAACCGGCAGGATGAGTCCTTCGGGAATGCCGTCTGCGCGGGCCTGGCTTGCGGTGGCCGCCGGTGGCCTGGTGGGCAGTGAACTCCGCTATGGCCTGGGGCTGGCCTTTCCCGAGATTCCCGGATCAATACCCTGGGTGATGCTCTGGATCAATGCCGCCGGAAGCTTTGTGCTGGCGGCGCTAACGACGGCCTGGATGGCCCGGCCGGGGACAGCGTTCTGGCTGCGCGCGGGGCTGGGCCCCGGACTACTGGGCTCCTTCACCACGTTTTCTACCGTGGTGTTCGCGGTGGATCAACTGGCCCGGGCAGGCCAGCATCCCGTCTGGGTTGCCTACCTGGCGTTCTCACTGCTCCTCGGACTGGGGGCTGCCGGCCTCGGGTGGCGTGTGGGCAGGCTGCTCCCCTGGACATCGGAGGCTGACGCTGCGGGCGGCAGGCCATGACCGCTGCCGCGCTGGTGGGAATCTTCGGCGTCCTGGGCTCACTGCTGCGCTTCGCCATCGACAGCTGGTTCGCGCATCACCTTTCCACCCGCAGCGACCGGACGGCGGGAGGGCAGGAAAAGCTGCACTGGCCGTGGGCCACGCTGCTGGTGAACGTGCTGGGCTGCCTCATCATCGGGGTGTCCTTTGGCCTGACCGGGCGGCTGGGACTTCCGGACGAGTGGCATGCCGGACTTGCCACGGGCCTCGCCGGAGGCCTGACAACCTTCAGCTCATGGACCACCGCCACCGTGCGGTTGCTGAGTGAAGCACGCTTCGGTTCCGCATCCCTGAACATCGTGGCAAACCTGGCCCTGGGCTTCGCCGCTGCAGCGGCAGGCATGGCGCTGGCAGCATAGCTGGATCAACCACGCACGTTAGTGACACTGGCGTGTTGGGTGAGATAAAGAAGACCTCCGGGTGGAGTGGGGCTTGACTAGAGTCCAATTCCACGCATGGAAGTCTTCAATGTCCAACCCTAACGCTCTTCTGATTCCTCGTGGCAGGCTGCACTCGCGCAATGTGTCGTTGATCAGTCTGGAGCCTGCGCCGGGCTGCGGAGCGGCAGTGGACTATCGATAGGCCGTGCCATGGGGTGCCCTTCCGCTGCGCTGCGTTCGATTCCTACCGAGCTACTGAACTTCGCACCACCCATCATCTTCCACAACTTCAGCAACGACCAACAGAACATGATTAGCAGCAGAATGTTTCGGATCGTCAGTAGGGCAGCTACGCCTGGATTGAGTGAGGCAAGAAGTTGCGGATATAGGAGCGGATAAATAAGGGTCGTGAGACCGCAAATGGGAACCATCAGAACTACGGGAATCGTCCATTCGCGCCCGCGAAATGCGGCGGCAGCGCATATTACGGCCGCTGGCCATATCATGAACTGCGGGGATCCAACTTTATTGAACACGATCATTGCCATAACCAGGGCAAGACCACCGACCATAAAGAGGTCCTGCCGATTCGCATCACTCCTTACTCCCACGAAAATGAGAAGAGCTATACCGAAAACGCTAATCATGAGCAGCGGATTAAGTATTGCGCTCATTTGATCTGCAAGTGAGCCGCGTATCTCCATCGTGTCTATATCAGTATTCGGGTAGATGTATGTGCCCTGTCGAAGTACAGCCTGCCAGAGACCAGGAGTGGTTAGGGGCGCCTCTAACTGCATACCTCGGTCTCCCTGCGCCTGTATAAAGCCCAGAAGGTTTCGAGCGCCGCCACCCAACACGACCGCCATGACCATGATTGCAGACACGCCGATTCCGGCTATAAGAACACGCAACCGAGCCTTGCTGGATAGAACCAGCGCCATGACAACCCCGGCGGGCCATACTTTGATCCAGGTCGCAAGAGAGAGCAGCAGCGACGCAACCGCTGGCCTGGTTGCTGCAACGACAAGACCCATAACAACAAAAGGAGCAGAAATACCGTCGATACGGGAGAATACGAGCGGTCCCAAAATAAGAATCAATAGGATAAAAAGGTAAGCAGCCTGCCACCCGAACCGCAGCGTCCTACTTCGGAGCAGAACCGTCACTGCACAAAAATTGAGTATGGCGCAAAGTACGAACCAACCGAGCATGTACAGGTGATGCCCGAAGGTCGCTGCCACGACCATAGGAACCATCGCCGCAATTGGATAAACCCATGCAACGTCGATACCCTGCCATACGCCTTCGTTAAGACCTTGATACACCCATTCCCGATACAAGACAACGTCTCCGTTTGCTTGCCCTGCAGTGATATCCGGAATCAAAAACAAGAAAGAAAGAAAATGCACTCCTGCACATATAGCGAAGACGCAGCGCTTACGGGACAGAAAATTACGCAGGTCTAGTGGGAGCATGAGCATATGTGACTCTCTAGGATAAAAAGGAAGGAGCGGCAGCGTCCGCTACGCAGACAAGCGGCTGCCAACGGTATGCAAAACCCGCCTCGATAGCACCGGACCTAACCAGCGAAGACGGATCAAGTTAATACACCCGGGCTGCGGCCCAAAATGATTACTTCTCAAGGATACTTGGTGTCCCGGCTCCTTGCGGCCCGCCGGGCTTTAGCGAGGCGTATGGTTGACTCTGATGATCAGCAGACGTGACGCGGCAATTGCCCTGGATGTACCAATGGAAATGGCTCAGCGCCATGGCCTCCCGAAGTGGATGACGGAGGCAGAACTGGGCGAAATCCTGGACAACCCGCCGCCCTGGCTGGTCCAGTCACGTGCCAACCGGACGGGCAAGCGTCCGGTCTGGGTCCACCTGGAATGCGCCGTCTGCGGCTACGAGGAGGCGGCCCGTCCCAAGAAGTGGTGGCCGGACTTCACCTATGTCGTGTGCAGCCATCACGCACCTGCTGACGTGCCGCCCGTCCAGGCCGGCTTCATTCGAAGCGAGTTCGACGGCGTAGGCACGCGTTTTGTAGGCATCGCGGACGTTGCGGCGCCGGACCACCACTAGGAACTAGGAATTTTCCGGGCGGCTCAGTTGCCGTTGCTGGACATCTCCTCGGGAACCGCCACGAGGTGGAGCTCCACGCCGTCCCGCAGCACTGCAACATCGAGCGGTTCGCCGATGGCGTCGGAAAACAGCAGCCGCTGCAGGCTTTCGGCATCACTGACAGGGCGTCCGCCGGCTGTCAGGAGGACATCACCCGCTGTAAGGCCTGCCTTGTCTGCCGGTGATCCCGGCAATACCTCAACGATGCGCAGGCCTTCACGCTGGCCAGTCCTGATGACCGTACTGGGATTGAGCCGCATTGGCGTGCTGACCAGGCCCAAATAGGCCCGTCTGACCCGCCCGTCGGACAGCAGGGCGGAGATGATCCGGCGGGTGGTTGCGTTGATGGGAATCGCCAGGCCCAGTCCTGCACCGGCCACTGCGGTGTTGATGCCAACGATCCGGCTGTGCGTATCGGCCAGCGCTCCGCCGGAATTACCGGGGTTCAGCGCTGCATCGGTCTGGATGACGTCTTCGATGACTCTCCGATTGCCGCCCGACCAGACCGGAATGGCCCGGCCCAGGCCGCTGACCACGCCTGCCGTCACCGAACCGGCCAGGCCCAGTGGGTTACCTACCGCCACAACGAGCTGCCCAACATGCAGGGATTCCGCCGCGCCGAATACCGCGGGCGGCAACTTGGCCCGCCTGCCGTGGACTACTGCAAGATCGGACAAGGGATCGGCGCCCACCAGTTCCAGTTCCATGCGGCTGCCGTCGGCAAAGACTCCATGGCCGGTCAGGGTTCCTGCCACCACGTGCGAATTGGTGAGGAGGTAGCCGTCCTCCGTGAAGAGCACCGCCGAGCCTGCGCCCACCCGCACTCGTCCGTTGCGCCGTGCCGCTGTCATTTCGATGGCAGCCACATGGGGAGTGACGGCTGCTGCCACCCGCATGACTGTCTGTGAGTACGAATCCAGCACATCGTCGTCGTACTCGGGAAAAGCCGGCTCCCGCGCCTGGTCCATGGCGCACCTCCTGGTTGTGCCGCCCGGCCGCCCTAAAATACCTGTCCGGGTCCTATCGGAGTCAACGAACCGCGGACGGGTAGTAGTCCCATCCCCGCTACGCCGTTGGTGAACGGGTGAAGGGACCGGAGCGGGGCAAAGAAAAACACCCCGGTCCGAAGACCGGGGTGTTTCCCAGGGTGGAGATGGGGGGAATTGAACCCCCGTCCGATGTCGTGTTGTCAGGGCTTCTCCGGGCGCAGTTTGCGTCGGATTTTCTCGGCCCCAGCCATGCTGCAAACAGCTGGCTGATCCGGGCCCAGTCATCAAAGAGTCCCGCTTACCCCGATGACGGGGGTAAGCAGCAGTGGCTATCTAAATGACGCCAGGATCCGGGGCGATAGCAACCTCGGGCTGACGGACTGTCTTACTGCTTAGGCAGCAAGAGCGAAGTCAGTGCGCTTAGAATTGGCACTTATTGGTTTGCAGAAAGCGTTTACGAGATAATTCTGCATCCTCGGCCCGCTTCACCTGTCGCGACTAACATCGTCGAAACCGATCATCCCCGTATTTTGTTACCAAACCGGAGGGCAAGCCCACCGGACTATTTATAGTAACGCATGTTGCGCGGGATTCATTCCATCGGCTTCCTACCGGCGGCGGTTGCGCTCCCGCATTTCCCGCTGCGCCTCGCGGTTGTCCTGCTGCTCCCGGAGGGTCTGGCGTTTGTCATACTCGCGCTTGCCGCGGGCAACGCCGATCTCCACCTTCGCCTTGCCGTCCACAAAGTACAGCTGGAGTGGAACGATGGTGTAGCCGGACTCCCTGACCTTGTGGGAAATTTTGATGAGCTCCTCGCGGTGCAGCAGAAGCTTACGGCGGCGCCGCGCGGCATGGTTGGTCCAGCTGCCCTGGTTGTACTCAGGAATGTGGATGGCTTCCATCCACAACTCGTCGTTATAGAAGGTGCAGAATCCGTCCACCATGGAGGCGTGCCCCTCCCGCAGGGACTTCACTTCGGTGCCCATCAGCGCGATGCCGGCCTCGTAGGTGTCCAGCACGTGGTAATCATGCCGGGCCTTGCGGTTGGTGGCCACCACTTTTCGGCCACTTTCTTTAGGCACGGGAAAGCTCCTCAGGTTCAGATCCGTTGTCCTCCGGGCCGGTTCGGCGCGGAGTGATACCAGTGTACGGCAGGGCAATCAGCCCCTACAGCAGCCCCATCGGGTCAACAGGAGCACCATTGAGCCAGGTTTCGAAGTGGGCATGGCAGCCGGTGGAGTTGCCGGTGTTGCCGGAGTAGGCGATGAGCTGGCCCTGTGAGACCCGCTGGCCGTTCGACACCACGATGCTGGCGTTGTGGTAGTAGATGGTGTTCAGGGTATTGCCCTGCATCAGGCCGTGGGAAATCTTCACGCGCCAGCCGCCGCCGTCTGCTGAACTCCAGCCTGAGCTGAAGATCTCGCCTGCTGCTGCAGCGTAGACGGGTGTGCCGCAGGCTGCTCCAAAATCGAGCCCCGTGTGCATGTAGCCGCCCTGCCCGTAGAAGTCGATGGTGCCCGGCGGGGTAGCCCGCCAGCCGAATCCGGACGTTATGGGTACGTTGCCGGAGAAGGGATGCCGCAGGCCAAAGGCCGACGGCGATCCGGCCGGGGGCATGAATGACTGCACCGGCGGGGGCGGCGGGGGCGCCTGGCCCTTGGCAGCGGCTGCTGCGGCCGCGGCGGCAGCCGCAGCAGCCGCAGCTGCTTCTGCCTGCCTCCGCTGCTCGGCCTCCCAGGCCTCACGCAACCTCCGGTCGCGCTCCTCAATTTCTGCGGCAACCGCGTTCTGGCTGGCCTGGACGCCCGCCAGCTGCGCCTGGATTCCAGGCTTGGCGGCCTGCAGCTCTGCATCAAGCCGGGTGGTGTCGGCGATTAACTGATCGACCTGTTCCTTCTTGGCGGCTGCCTCGTCCCGGGCAGCTTTTTCCCTCTCCAGGGCAGCATCGGCCTTGGCCTTGAGGTCTTTGATCTCAGCCTCGACCGCCTGCAGGCGCGCTTCCGAATTCACGTTCGTGGCACTCTGCTGCGACAACTTGTCCATTGCCGCGTTCTGGCTGCGCATGGCCTGGTCCGCCAGGTCCATGGTCTCCGTGAGGCTGGCGCCGTTGTTGTCGCCGAAGAACAGCGAAAGGTTTGAGGGGACTCCCCCGGACTTGTAGGCCTGGGTGGCGATCTGGCCGATGAGTTTCTTCGTATCGGCGATCTTTTGTTTGTCCGTTTCCAGCTGCTGGGTGATCTTGGCCTTGTTCTGCTGGGCCATGTCCACACGTGCTGAGAGCGCTTCAACCTCTTTAACGGCGCCGGCCACGCGGCCCTGGGCTTCCAGGAGTGCCTGCTGGGCACCCGGCAGCTGGCCCTGGTACATCACCAGGTCGCTGGCTGCCTTGGCGATGCGGGAATCCACGAACTCCAGGGACTGCTGGACGCGCGCCGCCTCAGCCTCAAGTGCTGCCTGCTTGTCTTCAAGCTCGTCCGCGAAAGCCACCGGTGTGGATGAGGCGAGCCCGGCGGCGAGGACGACGGCAAGCACGCCGCTGATGACCCCTGACCGACGGGAGGCAGTTCGGCGTCCGTGCACGGAGGTCTGATCGGTTACGTTCATGGTCGTTCCTTGATCGGTTTGCATGGTCCTAGACGCGAAGGTATCTGCGCAAGGTCAAGAGAGACGAAATTCCAGCCAAGGATGCGCCAAGGATTAGCAGAGCCGGTGCGAGGATCAGCGTCTGGCCTGAGGAGATGAAGGCCGTGTCCGGGTACTGCCGGGACATGAACTCGCCCAGGAAGAAGTGGGACACCGCCCACAACGTGGCGGAGGCCAGGGCAGCACCGATCACGGCAGCGATCACGCCTTCAAGGATGAACGGCAGCTGGATCACCGTCTTCGACGCGCCTACCAGGCGCATGATGCCCGTTTCCCGCCGGCGGCTGAACGCGGAAAGCCTGATGGTGGTGGCGATCAGGAGGATAGCGCAGACAATCATGACGCCGGCGATGCTGACCGCAACAAGGGAGGCGCCGTTCATGACGGAGAAAAGCCGCTCAAGGAGCTGGCGCTGGTCAATGACCGTTTCCACGCCGGGCTGCGAGGAGAAGGTCTCGCTGATGATCTCGTACTTCTGGGGATCCTTCATGTTGATCCGGAAGGATGCCGGGAGCTGGTCCGGCGTCACGGAATCCACGATGGGTGAATTCGAGAACTGGTCCTTGAAGTGCTTGTACGCCTCTTCCTTGGACTCGAACTGGAAGTCGTTAATGTACTGTGCAACCGCCGGCGACTCCAGCAGGGTGTTCAGGCTTTCCTGCTGTTCAGAGGTGACCGGCCCGCCCGCGCAGCCAGCCGCCGTCGAACCTTCACTGCACAGGAAGATGGCCACCTGGACTTTGTCGTACCAGTAGCCCTTCATCTGGTTGATCTGCATCTGCAGCATTCCTGCGGCACCCACGAAGGTGAGCGACACGAAGGTGACAAGGATGACCGAGACCACCATGGACAGGTTGCGACGGAGTCCGCTGCCTATCTCGCTGAGGATGAATGCAAGCCTCATCGCTGTGCCTCGCCTTCGCCGGGGACGCCCGTTTCAGGGTTTTCCCTGCCGCTGGCGTCCTTGAGCCTGCGGGACTGTCCCACCACGGGAATCATTGAGGTGTAAAGTGCCTTGGCTTCGTCACGGATGACCACGCCGTTCCGAAGCTCAACCACCCGCTTGCGCATCTCGTTGACGATGTCGTCGTCGTGCGTGGCCATCACCACGGTGGTTCCGTTCTGGTTGATCTTGTCCAACACGCCCATGATGCCCATGGAGGTGGTGGGATCCAGGTTTCCGGTGGGCTCGTCGGCGAGCAGGATACCCGGACGGTTGACGACGGCGCGGGCGATGGCAACGCGCTGCTGCTCACCGCCGGACAGTTCGTGCGGCATGCGGTGCTCTTTGCCCTCCAGGCCCACGGTCTTGAGGACTTCGGGAACGGTGTCCCGGATGACGCTGCGGCTTTTGCCGATGACCTGCATGGCGAACGCCACGTTGGCGAAGACGTTCTTCTGCGGAAGGAGGCGGAAGTCCTGGAAGACGACGCCGATCCCGCGGCGCAGCCGGGGGACCCGCCAGCTGGAGATCTTCGCGACGTTCTGGCCGGCAACATAGACGGCCCCGGATGTTGCGCGGTCCTCCTTGAGCACCAGGCGGAGGAACGTGGATTTGCCGGACCCTGACGCGCCGACCAGGAAGGCGAACTCTCCGCGGTCGATCTCAAGGTTGACGGAGTCCAGCGCAGGCCGGGTTGTCTGGTCGTAGACCTTGGTGACATTTTCGAATCGGATCATGGCCCTAAGTACCCTGCAGGGCATGGCTGATTCTCACATGCAGCCCAGTTCTGCAGCCGGTGCACGGGTTTTCGTTTGGGGGAAGTAGGGCCCCGGCCCCTCGACTATACGCAGGAACCCTGGCGTATTACCGGGGTTTCACAGGGCGTGTCGCGGGAACCAGGTGCCAGAGTGAACACGCTGAAGCCTCTTGCATGCAGGTCTTACAGAGAGAAGGGCAGCGCTCTCCCGACCGCCTTTACTCGCTCCTATAATGGGTAGCTGCGCCTGCCGGCGGCTTGCCGGCTACCAGGTGCACCGACCGCTCCCTCCAGGAAAGGCCCTCTGTGCGCGTCCTTACGATCATTCCCACGTACAACGAACTGGAATCGCTGCCCAAGACGCTCCAGCGGCTCCGGTCTGCTGTCCCGGCCTCGGACGTGCTGGTAGTGGATGACAACAGCCCTGACGGCACCGGCAAGCTTGCCGACACCATTGCGGCCGGGGACTCCCAGGTCCACGTCCTGCACCGCAAGGGCAAGGAGGG
>NZ_JARHXQ010000060.1:0-8619 GCF_029222765.1 Arthrobacter sp. Cr_A7
ATACCATCCTGTGAGGGTGAGCTACGGGGGTTGAACCCGCGACCTCCTGGACCACAACCAGGCGCTCTGCCAACTGAGCTAAGCCCACCATGCGCCCTGCAGATTACCGGCTAACCGGCCCTCTGGAAAGGCAACTCAAATAGCTTACCTGCTCTTCGGGGGTGCTTTGTCCACTTTTAGCCTTTTCAGCAAAAAATCCTGGAAACGTGGCGCAGATTACGTTTCCGCCAGCTCTGCATTTCCGCCGGAGGTGATGCGGCGGGCGATCTTCTGGGCGGTGGCGCTGTCCGGTCCGGGGGAGGGCACAAAAACCGCTTCCCGGTAGTAGCGGAGTTCGTCGATGGAGTCCTTGATGTCCCCGAGCGCACGGTGGCCGCCCTTTTTCGCCGGGGACTGGAAGTAGGCCCGGGCGTACCAGCGGCGGGAGAGCTCCTTGATGGTGCTGACGTCAATGACCCGGTAGTGCAGGTGCTCCACCACGGCAGGCATGTCCCTGGACAGGAAGACCCGGTCCGTGCCCACCGAGTTGCCGCCCAGTGGGGCCTTCCGCGGGTCGGGCACCCATTCGGCGATGTACTCCATGACTGCTGCCTCTGCCTCGGCCATGGTTTTGCCGGCGGGAAGTTCCTTCAGGAGGCCCGACTTGGTGTGCATGTCGCGGACGAAATCGTTCATCTGGGCCACGGCGGCATCGTCGGGTTTGATGACCACGTCCACGCCGTCGCCGAGGATGTTCAGTTCGGAGTCCGTGACCAGGGCTGCCACCTCGATCAGGGCGTCGTTCTTGATGTCCAGGCCGGTCATTTCGCAGTCGATCCAGACGATTCGTTCGTTAGATATAGGCACCGGACCAGCCTACCGTTACACCTCCGGGCAACCGGCCGGTGCTAGGATTTCGGGTACGCGGCGGGTCGCCCTGCCGCTGAGGAAACGCGCCCCGGCCGGCTGTGCGGCCCGCCGGGCAGAAGCCGCGAAAACGCAAGAAGATTGGACGATCCTGAGATGACGGCGCCTGTGCCCGCGACGGGGGAGTTGGCGGCCGCCGCCACTGCCGCAGCAGGCGGTGCAGAGGTGGACAATCCCCGCTCGCCGCTGATCGCAGGTTTTGTGGGCTCCGTGTTCATGCTCATCGGCTCGCTGGGCGTGGGCTGGCTTGCCCCCGTCTCGGAACTTCGCCGGATGCCCCTGTTCATTTGGATGCGCGCCGAAGCGGCGGGTGTCGCCCTCTCAATCGTCCTCCTGGCCGTGGGCGGCATGCTCCTGGTCCGGGCCTGGCTGCGGCTGGGCCAAAAAGTGCGGGTCTGGGGGGACCAGGCGCGCAATGCCACCCTGATGGCCGTGGTGGCCTGGGGCCTGCCCATGATGTTCAGCGTCCCGCTCTTCAGCCGCGACGTCTACGCGTACATAGGCCAGGGCCGCCTCATGGTGGAAGGCTTCAACCCCTACGAAAACGGCATCTCGGCCCTGTCCAACTACTTCCAGCTTGGTGCGGACAAGATGTGGACGGAGGCGCCCGTTCCGTACGGCCAGCTGTTCCTGTGGATCGAGCAGTTCGTCGTATGGGTTACCAATGTCCAGCCGGAAGCGAGCGTGATGCTGTTCCGGCTGGTGGCGCTGGCAGGTGTTGTCCTTTGCGTCATCTACGTGCCCAAGCTCGCTGAACTGCATGGCGTCAACCCGCACCGGGCCCTCTGGCTCACCGTGGCGAACCCGCTCTTCCTGACGAACTTCATCGCCAGTGTCCACAACGACGCGCTGATGATCGGCCTGGCGCTGGCCGGACTGTACTACTCGGCCACCCGGCGGGTGATCCGGGGCGTGGTCCTGGTGACCCTTTCCATTGCCGTCAAACCCATCACCATCGTCTTCCTGCCCTTCATCGGGCTGCTGTGGGCGGGACGTGACGCTGGCTGGGCACGGAAGTTCGCCTTTTGGGCGATGACAGGCGGGCTGAGCCTGGGCATCCTTACCCTGATGAGCCTGGTCAACGGCTTCGGCTTTGGCTGGATCAACGGCCTGTCCGCCCCGGGAAGCATCTCCATCTGGTATGCGCCTGTGGGCCTGATCGGCATGGTGGTTGCCTCGCTGGCCAATTCGTTTGACCTGGACGGAGCGGTCCTGGCTGACGTGGTGTTCGACGCCGGCAAGCTGCTGGCCGTGGGCGTGGTCGCGTCGCAGATTTTCCGGGGGGACTATGACCGGCTGATGCGGCGCCTGACGCTGGGGTTTGCCGCGGTGGTCCTGCTGGCTCCGATGATCCAGTCCTGGTACGTGGTGTGGCTGATCCCCCTGTTTGCCGTCACCGGCATCCGGAACGACTGGCAGGTCAAGGCACTCTACTTCGTGGTGTCGTTCTTCATGATCTACGCCATTTCCGACCAGCTGGAAGTCTTTCCCTACCTCCAGACCGAGGATCTCGGTTTTGCGCTGGCGATGGCCCGGGTTGCCGCGGCCCTCACCGGCCTGCTGTTCGGCCTGTACCTGGTGTTCTGGGACCCGGGGACCAGGAGCCTGTTCCGGAAGGTGAACGAAAACGTCGTAGAACGTCCCGTCATCTAACCTTCCTTCCCGTTGATCCGCCGCAGCGCCTCCCGGCGGGAGAGCGGGCTGATGGCGGACGCATGGCCGGCAACGAAGGCGGCCACCCACCCAGGGTTGGTCTTGGCGTATTCCCGCAGGGCCCAGCCGATCGCCTTCCGGACGAAAAACTCCGGGTCCGCCAGGTTGGCCTCAACCACGCGTGCCAGGAGTGCGGTGTCGGTGCTGCCCTTCGCCTTCAGTTGCGCGGTAATGGACGCGCGCCTGACCCAGAAGTCGGCATCGGTGCTCCAGCCAAGAAGTACGTCGGTCATCTCGGGGCGGTGGGCCTGCAGCAGGTTGCACAGGCGGCCCGACACCCCGTCGGCGAAGTCCCACCAGGCCCCGCTGCGGATGATTTCCTCATACACGGGCAGCATGTACAGGTCCCTGGCCACGAGCCGGCTGCCCGTCAGGTCAATCGCCGCGTACCGTTCCTCCCGGACGGTGGAGGTCCGCCACAACTCCAGTACCGTGGCACGGAGCTGGTCTCCCGACTCAAACGGCGCCGCCGAAGCGGCCGACGCGGCGATCCGGCGTACTTCCGGTACCCGCACACCCAGCGAGGGCAGGGTGGACTTCATGTAAGCCTGCGCGCCGGCAGCACGGGCGGGGTCCGCCCGTTCCCGCAGCGCTGCCCGCACGGCGTCGAGGACTTCCCGGTTCACCGGGCCCGGATTGCTCATGGGGCAACTCTAAAGGGGCAACGCTCCCGGGCTCCGTGCTACTTCGCGCCTGCTGCCACACGCGCCTGCTGAACGGAAGCGGCGGGGAACGTCCAGCCGGCACGCGCAAGCCAGTCGGCGCAAAGGGCAGGCCACTGCTCCGCCCCTGGCTCTCCGGCCGCCAGGCCCAGGCCGTGGCGGCCCTCCGGGAAAACGTGCAGTTCGGCCGGCACCCCGGCGCCCAGCAGGGCACCGGCATAGCGCAGGCTGTGGCTGACGGGGACGGCGGCGTCGTCCGCGGTGTGCCAGAGGAACGCCGGCGGCGTCTCCGCGGTGACCTGCAGGTCTGCTGACAGGGCAGCCAGGATGTCCGACGGCGGCGCCTGGCCCAGGAGGTTGTCCACCGATCCCTGGTGGACGTCCTCCGTGCAGGACACCACGGGGTAGCACAGCACCGAAAGGTCCGGGACGGCTTCAGGGACGTCCAGGCGCGTGCTGCCGGTAACGGCGGCTGTGGAAAGGGTAGCCGCGAGGTGCCCGCCGGCTGAAAATCCCAGCACGCCCACGCGTTCCGGGTCTATCGCGAGGCCGTGTGCACCGCTGCGGATGTGCAGCATGGCTTCCTTGGCATCCTCCAGGGGTGCCGGGTGCCGGTCCGGCGCCACACGGTACCTGAGCACGAAGGCGTGGATACCCAGCCCCGCAAGCCACTCGGCTACCGGCTCCGCCTCGTGGCCGGCCTGCCTGGCGTAGCCGCCGCCGGGAAGCACCAGGACCGCGGGCCGGGCGCCACCGGCGTCGGAATGTGCCGGTACCGCCGTCAGGGTGGCAGCCACGGTCAGGCGGCCACTTCTGTGCTGCGGCGGAGCGTGACCTCGCCGGTGATCTGCTGCGGCAGGCCGGCGTCGTGGTCATCCCCGCCGTCCGCCCCCGGTGCGGTGGCCCGGGTGGCGAGCCGTCCTATCTCCTCCAGCGGCAGGCGGACGGTGGAGAGTGCGGGGCGGAAGTCGCGCAGGGTCTCGATGTCGTCAAAACCGGCAATGGTGGCATCCCGGGGAATCCGCAGCCCCTCTGCGCGCAGCGCGGCGGCGGCACCGATGGCCATCACGTCGTTGACAGCGAAGATGCAGAGCCTGGGGCCGGTGGCTTCACCGGTGTCACGGCCGCCCTTGATCCGGGCCGCCAGCGTGAGGCCCGCCTCGTAGCCACCGGCACGGTTGAAGGAACTGCGCAGGATTTCCGCGGGTGCCCGTCCCGCCTTGGCGAGCCCCTCCTGGAAGCCCCGGATTCGGTCGTCGGAAGTAAAGAGGCCTTCCGGACCGCCGATGACCACGAAGTCGCCGTCCCAGCCGGCGGCCAGTTCGGTTGCCAGAGCGCGTGCCAGTTCCTCGTTGGGAACGGCGATGACGTGATAGCCCTCAAGTGCCGAAGCGCCCACCACGGGATGACCGACGACGGCCACCCGCCCTCCGTTGCGGCAGTACCTGTCGAGCTCGGCAGCCAGTTCGCTGTTGTCGTCCCGGTCCTCGGTCCGCGACGACCGGGACCCGGCGATCACGATGGAGTCGGCGCGGCGGGCGGCAAAGGCTGCCACGGCTTCCTTCTCTTCTGCCGGCGCGCCGCCGGTAGTGGCGAGCAGGACCATCTTGCGCTGCTCCCTGGCCGCGTCCTGCACTCCGCGGGCGATGGCGGCGAAGTAGGGGTCCGCGATGTCATGGACGATCAGCCCAATGAGGCCGGAACTTGATTTGGCCAGCCCCTGGGCCTGCGCGTTGGGAATGTAACCAAGCGAATCGGCGGCCTGCCGGACACGGTCCGCGATGTCCTTTCCAGGCTTGCGCGCAGAGCCGTTCAGGACACGGGACGCCGTGGCGGGGGATACCCCGGCCAGCCGGGCCACCTCGGTGAGGGTACTTGCAGCCACAGCAACTCCTGGGCGTCGATAAGCCAATAAAGCGGTTACCACATTATGGCAGTTGGAAGTTCCTTTCGGAAAGCGCTTGCCAACTAAGTTCTTGCGGTGCATGATGGATGCAGTGGGAATGCGCTTTCCCAATTCAGCTTGAGTAAAACTGCTCACTCACCGTGGAGGACACATGGGCTTCGAAACAAAGACGATCCGCATCGCCATGAACGGCATCACCGGCCGGATGGGTTACCGCCAGCACCTGCTGCGCTCCATCCTTCCCATCCGCGACGCCGGCGGCTTCACCCTGGAAGACGGCACCAAGGTCCAGGTCGAACCGATCCTGGTGGGCCGCAACGAGGCCAAGATCCGCGAACTCGCCGAAAAGCACAAGGTTGCCGAATGGACCACGGACCTTGAATCCGTGATCAACGACCCCACCGTGGATGTCGTCTTCGACGCCTCCATGACCAGCCTCCGCGCTGCCACCCTGAAGAAGGCCATGCTGGCCGGCAAGCACATCTTCACCGAGAAGCCCACGGCTGAAACCCTCGAGGAAGCCATCGAGCTGGCGCGCATCGGCAAGGAAGCCGGCGTTACGGCGGGCGTCGTCCACGACAAGCTCTACCTCCCCGGCCTGGTCAAGCTCCGCCGCCTGGTGGACGAAGGCTTCTTCGGCCGCATCCTCTCCATCCGCGGCGAATTCGGCTACTGGGTCTTTGAAGGCGACATCCAGGCCGCCCAGCGCCCGTCCTGGAACTACCGCAAGGAAGACGGCGGCGGAATGACCACCGACATGTTCTGCCACTGGAACTACGTCCTCGAAGGCATTATCGGCAAGGTCAAGAGCGTCAACGCCAAGACCGCCACCCACATCCCCGCCCGCTGGGACGAGGCCGGCAAGGAGTACAAGGCCACGGCAGACGACGCCTCCTACGGCATCTTCGAACTTGAGACCCCCGCCGGCGACGACGTCATCGGCCAGATCAACTCCTCCTGGGCCGTCCGCGTCTACCGCGACGAACTCGTGGAATTCCAGGTGGACGGCACGCACGGCTCCGCCGTTGCCGGCCTGAACAAGTGCGTCGCCCAGCAGCGCGCCCACACCCCCAAGCCGGTCTGGAACCCGGACCTTCCGGTCACCGAATCCTTCCGCGACCAGTGGCAGGAAGTGCCCGCCAACGCAGAACTGGACAACGGCTTCAAGCTGCAGTGGGAAGAATTCCTCCGCGACGTCGTCGCCGGCCGGGAACACCGCTTCGGACTGCTGTCCGCCGCCCGCGGCGTCCAGCTTGCCGAACTGGGCCTGCAGTCCAACGACGAACGCCGCACCATCGACATCCCGGAGATCACCCTCTAATGACCTCGCTCATCCTTCCTTCCCACGACGGCGGCACCCGCGAGTACCGCCTCCAGGGCGCCACCACGTGGGCCCGCCCCACCGCCCCGCTGACTGCCCGGCGCGCTTACGCCGCCGCGCACGTCATCCCCGAAGTTCTGGCCGACAACACCCCCGGGGCCCCGGCCCGCCTCGACTGGGAGGCCACCATGGCCTACCGCCATGAGCTGTGGTCCTATGGACTCGGCGTGGCCGACGCAATGGACACGGCCCAGCGCGGCATGGGCCTGGACTGGGCAGCCACCCAGCAGCTCATCAAGCGGACCGGCGTGGAAGCTGCCTCGGTGGTGTCCGCCGGAAACGCGGCCACGGCGGGCAAGACCGTCCGTGACCTCGTCTCCTGCGGTGCCGGCACCGACCAGCTGGACATCCTCTCCCTTCCCACCGGCGAAGCCGGCCTGAAGGCCGTCCTTGAGGCCTACCGCGAGCAGATCGCCGTGATCAGCGAAGCCGGACCCAAGGTCATCCTGATGGCATCGCGTGCCCTCGCCAAGGTCGCGAACGGCCCCGAGGACTACCTGAAGGTGTACTCCACCCTGCTGCAGGAAGTGGACCAGCCGGTCATCCTGCACTGGCTGGGCACCATGTTCGACCCCGCCCTGGCGGGCTACTGGGGCTCAGACGATGTCAGCGCCGCCACCGAAACGTTCCTTGGCCTCATCAGGGACAATGCGGACAAGGTTGACGGCGTCAAGGTCTCGCTGCTCGATGCCAGCCACGAGGTGGCCCTGCGCGCGGCGCTGCCCGAAGGCGTGCGCCTCTACACCGGTGACGACTTCAACTACCCCGAGCTTATCGACGGCGACGGCAGCCACCACTCCGACGCCCTGCTGGGCATCTTCGCGGCGATCTACCCGGCCGCCTCGGTGGCCCTGCAAAACTACGATGCAGGCAACGCCGCCAAGGCCCGTGAAATCCTCGATTCCACCCGCGAACTGGGCAAGCACATCTTCAGTGCCCCCACGTTCTACTACAAGACCGGCATCGCCTTCATGTCCTGGCTGAACGGCAAGCAGCCCGGCTTCCAGATGGTGGGCGGCCTGCACTCCGGCCGCTCCGTCTGCCACCTCGCCAAGACGTTCGAACTGGCGGACCAGGCCGGCCTGCTCAAGGACCCCGCCCTGGCTGCCTTCCGGATGTCCGACTACCTGCGCATCAACGGAGTGGGAGTATGAGCGACTTCTCCCGGCTGTCCATCAACAGCGCCACCACCAAGAAGTGGACACTTGCCCAGGTTGTCGAGGGCTGCGTCAAGGCGGGCATCCCCGCGATCGGCCCCTGGCGGGACCGCGTGGAGGAAACCGGACTGGACAAGGCTGCACGCCTGATCAAGGACGCCGGCCTGCGTGTCTCCTCCCTCTGCCGGGGCGGCTTCCTCACGGCAGCCGACGCCGAGGGACAGGCCGCGGCGCTCGCTGACAACCGCGCGGCGATCCTTGAGGCCGTAGCACTGGACACCCGGGAACTTTTCCTGGTGGTGGGCGGCCTCGCTCCCGGTGAGAAGGACGTGGTGGCGGCGCGCCGGCGCGTGGCTGACCGCCTTGCGGACCTCGTACCGTTCGCCCGGGAAAACGGCGTCCGGCTGGTGCTGGAACCGCTGCACCCGATGTATGCCGCGGACCGCGCCCTGATCTCCACCCTGGGCCAGGCATTGGACCTCGCAGCACCGTTCGATGCGTCGACAGTGGGCGTGGCCGTCGATACCTTCCACGTCTGGTGGGACCCGGAACTGAAGGCACAGATTGAACGGGCCGGACGGGAAAACCGGATCGCCTCCTACCAGGTCTGCGACTTCAACATGCCCATCGCCGCGGATCCGCTGCTCTCCCGTGGCTACATGGGCGACGGCGTGGTGGACTTCGCCACGATCGGTACCTGGGTCCGGGATGCCGGTTACACCGGTGACATCGAAGTGGAAATTTTCAATCAGGACATCTGGGACACGGACGGCAACACCGTCCTGGCCACAGTGAAGGAGCGTTACGCGGAGTTGGTCCTCCCGTACGCCTGACACGCTCTGGATGTCCTGTCCAGACCGCGGGCTCCTGCTACGTCACGGCAGGAGCCTGCGC
>NZ_JARHXQ010000061.1:0-1263 GCF_029222765.1 Arthrobacter sp. Cr_A7
ATCAGTGATTGCCCGCTACTCCTGTGCACAAGTACCCGTTCGCCCTGTACTCCTGTTCACAACCCGCGGCGTCGACTGTTCTCGGAACCTTCCCCTGCCACGACATCGGGTTTGGAACCGAGCACTGCACAGCGAGGGGTCGGCTTCCGGGCGGCGCTTCTCGATCCCCAGTTGTGAGTCCTCAATGACTTGCCGCTACTCCTGTGCGCAAGTGCCCGTTTGGGAGTGCTTATAAACCGTGCCCGTTATCTGAAAGCAAGCCTTGCCCCGAGCGCTTCCGCCAGCATGGTCTTCGAGTGGGCGTTAGGAAGCCAGAGCAGTTTGTGTTTGACGCCATCGGCCATTCCGACTCCCAGACGCGATGCCGTAAAGCCTTGTCTGAGCTGGAATGTAGCGACTTCTTCAAGAGCCAACATCAGCGTTCGACTGGGCTCCGCCTTGATTTCCTGGTCCCATTGCTCCGGGCTGACGTCAATTGCAGCGCCTGGAAAGGGCCGTTCGATGGAGGTGGACTCGAACAAATTGTCGCCTCTGGTTCCGCCCCACCCTGCTGCCCGCCGGGTTAGCTCCGGCCGACCTATCCGCACCAGGTGCGACGTAGTGAGCCACAGTTCACCGTGGCCCCAATGTAACCAGCCTGTGGTGCACGAGTCGGATATAAGAAAAGCCCTCACAGCTTTGCGCTGCTTCGACAAGCAACAAACACGGTTCCCCCAGTGCAGTCAGAGACATCACCTAACGAGCGCCACGGTAGCACTCGAATCAAGGATGAACGTAGGAGCGCTGCCGGCCGGTCAGGTGTGCGTATGGCTTTTGACATCTGTGCAGTTAGCTTCTGGAATCGACCCACGTAGCCGTGGTTCAGAACGCAGGAATCACGCTTTTATGAAGGAAAACTCCCCCCAAAATTCCCTAGAGTAAGCGGCGAAACGGCTATTCATTCACGTGAATGAATGCTAGAATTGAGGTAGCAAGTCAGCCAGACGAACGAAACTTATTTGATACGAAACCAGGTGCTGAAAATGACTGCTTCGCCCACCGCTTACACGGTTTATACCAAGCCCGACTGCCGCAACTGCGACAAGACGAAGGACTACTTCGACTCGAAGGGCATCACTTACACGACCGTGGACATCACTGAAGTCCCGGCAGCTCTGGAGTGCATCACCGAAGAACTGGGCTTCTCTCAGGCGCCGGTCGTCGTGAACAACTCTGATGAGCAGGACCGCTGGTGCGGCCTGCGCCGGGACAAGCTCGTCAGCG
>NZ_JARHXQ010000062.1:0-1019 GCF_029222765.1 Arthrobacter sp. Cr_A7
ATCATGGAACTCGTCGACTGGGCCCGCACCAGCGGATTCGACGTCGTCTGCGCCGGCAAGGGCGCCAAATTCCTCGAGCACTACCACGAGATGAACCCCGACAACGTCTGGGAAAACTGGGAATTCTCCAAGGAACTCACAGACTCCGGGCAGCTGAACCCGAACATGCACACCTCCTTCCGCGACGGCACCAAGGCCGCCATCGAAATGGCCGCCGTCGCCAACGGCGCAGGACTGGTCCCCTCTGACACCGGGCTGACGTTCACGCCCGGAGACGTTGAGGAAATTGCCTCAATCTGCCGCCCAGCCGACGTCGGAGGAGCCCTTGCACACGAAGGGACCGTGGACGTTATGTCCAGCGTCAACCGCGACGGCACCTGGATCCCCCACAACACCCAGGAAGGCGTCTTCGTCGTCGTGAAGGCAACGAACGCCTACGTCTCCGGCTGCTTCAACGAATACCCCTGGCACCCGGACCCCACCGGCCAGTACGCCGCCCTGTACCGCCCCTACCACTACGTCGGCCTGGAACTGAACGTATCAATTGCCAACGCCGTGCTCCGCGGAATTTCCACGGGTTCACCCATCGGCTTCTTCGGGGACGTTGTCGCCACCGCCAAGAAAGACCTCAAAGCCGGTGAATTCCTCGACGGCGAAGGCGGATACACCGTCTGGGGCCAACTCGTTTCCGCCAAGCACTCCGTCACGACCGGTGCACTGCCGGTCGCACTGGCCCACCACGTGGAACTGCGCAATGACGTGGCCAAGGGCGGGATCGTCCGCTGGGAAGACGTCATCATGGACGACTCCCTCGCCCAGGCCCTCGAACTGCGCCGGGAAACCGAAGCCCTTGCCCTTGAGGCAGTGTCGAAGTAGCTGGCAAGCGGGGATTCCACATTGGGCTGAACCTGCATCCACTGAAAGTTCGGCCCCTGGAAACCTCGCCCTCGCCGCTCTCAGCTAAGTCTGACGAACACCCTGCGGATGTTCGGCGCGGACCGACGGACTTTACCCGTCGG